>CAYUCJ010000398.1:0-3179 GCA_964443285.1 uncultured Desulfobacteraceae bacterium
CCCTCGGGCTGATCGGGTCCGGGCACATCGGACGCATCGTGGCCGACAGGGCCAAAGGGCTCAAGATGAAGGTGATCGTGTACGATCCCTACATCAAACCCGAGACCATCGAGAAGCTGGATCTGGAGCCGGTCTCTTTCGAGGAACTACTGAGCCGGGCCGACTATCTCACCGTCCATACCCCCAAGACCGACGAAACCACCAATCTGATCAACAGGGAAGCCATAGCCAGGATGAAGAAGGGCGCCATGATCATAAACTGCGCCAGGGGCGGTATCGTCAACCAGGAGGATGTCTATGAGGCCTTGAAATCGGGACACCTGGGCGGTGCGGCCTTTGATGTCTTCACCTCCGAGCCCCCGGGAAAGATCGGGCTCATGGAACTGGACAATTTCGTCTGTACGCCGCACCTGGGTGCCTCCACCAGGGAGGCCCAGGACAATGTGGCCCGTGACGTAGCCCGACAGGTGTCCGCCTATCTCCTCCACGGAACGGTGGAGAATGCCGTCAATGTCCCCAGCGTCAGCGAGGAACTGATGCGCACGCTTCGTCCTTTTGTCATCCTGGTGGAACGGATGGGTGCCCTCCATGCCCAGCTCGCCGACAGCGCTGTCGTGGAACTCCAGGTGAATTATTCAGGCAAGGTGGTGGACTACGACCTGGAACCCCTAACCACCGCCGCCCTCAAGGGACTCCTCACCCCCATCATGGGTGATGACGTCAACTTTGTGAATGCACGCTACATTGCCGCCGACCGCGGGATCAAAGTGGTGGAGTCAAAAAGCACCACCTCCGAGGACTTCGGCAGTCTCATCATGATGGCGGTGCGCACCCTCGAGGGCAGGAATATCGTCTCTGGAACGATCTTCGGGAATACCCGACCCCGGATCCTCAGGATCAACGATTTCTATCTGGAGGCCATTCCCGAAGGACACATCCTCTTTATCCAGAACGATGACAGCCCTGGGGTCATTGGGCGGATCGGGACCACCCTCGGCCAATATGGGATTAACATCAGCCGCATGCAGGTGGGCGAAGAAAAGAAGAAAAAACAGAATATCATCTTCCTGGCCACCAGCGCCGTGGTCAGCGATGAGGTGCTCGAGGCCCTCCGGGGCCTGGAACACGTTTACGCGGCCCGACGCATTGAGCTGTAAAAGGAAGAAGGCGGAAGGTGGAAAATGAAAGCAGGAATTAAAGGAGTGAATGAGATGGCAGAACAGGAAGAAAAGGGATTCGTGATAAAGGACAGGCGGTCCTTTGATGAAAAGGGTGAATTGAAGGAAGCAGAGCAGGCGAGGGAAGAGGAGTCGTTGAAGGGGGAAGAGCGCGGGGAAAAACCCCGGGCCGAGAAAAAGGAACGGGAATCCTCGCCTCTTCCGGAGGTCAATTTCAATTCCCTGATTTTCAGTCTCAGTTCCTCGGCCCTGTTCCACCTGGGAGAAATCGCCGACCCTCAGACGAACGAAAAGAAAAGGGACCTGCCTCTGGCCAAACACGCTATCGACACCATCGCCATGCTCGAGGAAAGGACAAAAGGAAATCTCAGCGATGATGAGGCGAAATTCATCGACAGCGTCCTGACCGACCTCCGCTGGAGATTCGTGAAAGCCGCCAAATGAGAAGGAGATACCGATGACCCGGGAAAAAACGACGGCCGCATCCCGCGTTGTGCAGGCAACAGCTTTTTTCGCATTCGCCCTTCTATGGGTGATTCCGGCCCCGGCGGTCAAGGCCCAGAACACGTCCCTGCTTCCCGGGGCGCCGGGGTCCTTTTCGGAACTGGCCAAGAGGGTGCGCCCATCCGTGGTGAACATCAGTACGGTCAAGACCGTCAAGGGAAGGGGGGGGACCCCCTTTCACTTCCGAAGGCCCTTCGGCCCCGATGATCCTTTCAAGGATTTTTTCGACCGGTTTTTCGGGGACCGGCTGCCCGAGAATTTCAGGCAGAAGAGCCTGGGTTCCGGTTTCATCATTGATGAAGAAGGCCGTATCCTCACCAACAACCACGTGGTTGAAAAGAGCGATGAGATTAATGTGAGGCTGGCGGACGATCGGAAATTCAAGGCGGAGCTGGTGGGTCGCGATCCCAAGACGGATCTCGCGCTGATTCGTATCAAGGACGCCGGTCCCCTGAAGCCCCTTCCCCTCGGAGATTCCGACAAGCTGGAAGTGGGGGACTGGGTGGTGGCCATTGGAAACCCTTACGGTTTGGGGAGCACGGTGACGGCCGGCATCGTCAGTGCAAAGTACCGCCATATCGGAGCGGGTTCCTATGACAATTTCATCCAGACGGACGCCTCCATCAATCCGGGCAACAGCGGGGGACCACTCCTCAACACCTCGGGCGAGGTGATCGGCATCAATACAGCCATCTTTTCCCAGGGTGGCGGGAGCATCGGTATAGGATTCGCGATCCCGGTGAACATGGCCAAAGACCTGCTTCCGCAGCTCGAGAAGGGCAAAGTGATTCGCGGATGGCTGGGCGTGATGGTTCAGCAGATCACCCCCGACCTGAGGGACAAGCTCGGGCTGAAATCAGACAAAGGCGCCCTGGTGGCCGATGTGACCGCCGCCGGTCCGGCTGAAAAGGCGGGCATCAAACGAGGTGACGTGATCCTTTCATTCGATGGAAAGGAGATCCATGAGATGAACGATCTCCCCTACCTGGTTGCCACCACGCCCGTCGACAAACGGGTGGAAGTGCAAGTGGTTCGGGACGGCAGGGAAAAGGCCTTTACGGTGAAGATCGGCAGGCTGAAAGAGGAGACAAAGGCTGCTGTACCGATGGAAAGAGATTTGAACCTGGGCATGACCGTGGAAGAACTGACCCCTGAGCTTGCCAGGGACATGGGGCTCAAGGAAAAGAGCGGACTGGTCGTGACCCGGGTGGAAAAAAACACGCCGGCCGACGAGGCCGGCCTGAAGACCGGCGATATGATCCTGGAGGTGGATCGAAGACCGGTCAGTTCCCCGGAGGCTTTCGACAAAAAGATGCGGGGCTATGAAAAAGGCGATACCGTTCTCTTCCTGGTGAAACGCGGGGGAACAACCCTCTATCTGACTCTCAAGATCTGGGAGTAGCCGGCCTTGAGCCACCCTCCCATAACCGGGGCCACTGTCCGGACTCCCGGCAAGCTCAACATCCGCCTCAAGGTTGTGGGCCGGAGGCCGGACGG
>CAYUCJ010000399.1:0-3174 GCA_964443285.1 uncultured Desulfobacteraceae bacterium
CAAAAGGACGCTCCACGCCCTCGACAATCGCCGCATAATACAAGCCGCTGGCCGTGGGCCGCTTCGCGCTGAAGAAGTTGTTGAATTTTAAAAGAGCGCTTCCACCGCTTCCACGCTTCCATGCTTCCACTATTTGTTTGTGCCATTTTTAAGCGACTTTTCAATATGTTGTGTTTTACATCCAAGGAGTTGAAAAATTTCTCTCATTCATAGCTGATAGCAGCGGAGAGTTCTTCCCATCACTAAAAAGTTGCATTTTCGAGACCCATGTGGCATAGGATTTAGAGGTTTTGGGTGAATAGTGCCTTACCTTTGTTATTCGCCGGTACGTTGATTCACAATTGCCCGTCACCCCTGCCGTCCAGTCATATTCCGCATCGAATCACGCCTACCGGCGCTCGTCTGTAATTTTGATCTTTGTGGGACGGACTGATACAAATCCTGCGCCCCATTAACACGCTCCGATCTTGACGGAGGCTTGATCAGATCCATTTCTTTGTTTCAGGCTCCGGCTCGAATGATTCGTAATTGAAATGAAAATTTTCTGTCGTTAAGGGATGCTCCAATGTATCGACTTGAAAACAACCTGGAATTAGACAAGCCGTTACTCTTGAAAGAAGACCAAGCGACCTATGCTTATCGTCGTGCAGGAGAATTGCTGAAAGATCCAAGGCGTTACCTACTCATAGATCTTTTTTCCGGGGCAGGGGGTATGTCATTGGGTTTTTCAGAGGTTTTCGGGCAACCTTTTCAACCGGTTTGGGCGAATGATATTAATCAATTCTGCGTTGATACATACAATGAGAACTTTGGGTCACATAGCGTCGCCGGTGACATCGTGGAGATACTGGAACAGGAAAAAATTGAAATTCCAAAAGCCGACGTCGTCATAGGCGGCCCCCCATGTCAAGGCTTCAGCCTCTTAAACAAAAATCGTGATAATGACCCTCGAAAAGAACTTTGGCGTCCATTCCTGGATGTTGTTGAAAGGTGTGGTGCGTCTGTTTTCGTCATGGAAAATGTGCCTCAGTTACTCGGCACATTCGAACATGGGAAAATTGTTGGTACGGCCAAATCCCTTGGTTTCAAAGTCTGGCAAGACAAATTAACAGCTGCGGACTACGGTGTTCCACAAACCCGCTCAAGAGCTTTTATTATCGGTTGTAGGTTTACTGACCCATCTATTTTGTTCCCTCCACGGAAAACCCATTTCAACCCAAACGGTAACGGAAAACAGCTGGCCTTTCCTTTCAAGAGAGAGGAGTATTTATCTTCGCCTCACAGATGGAAGACCGTAAGGGATGCCATCGGCGATTTGCCGTTTCCCGAAGGAACGGACATTAGAGACGTCCCCCCTCCGCTTGATTTGCACTTCGGAAGGAACCCGACCGAACTTAGTCGAAAAAGATATAGAACAATTCCACGAGAAGGAATGAATAGGTTTGATTTGCAACGGATTGCTCCGGATTTGACGCCAAAATGTTGGATCAGAAAAAAAACCGGTGGTACCGACTTGTTTGGAAGACTTTGGTGGGACAAACCTTCGGTTACAATTCGTACCGAGTTTTTCAAGCCTGAGAAGGGGCGCTATTTGCATCCTGAACAACATCGACCGATTACCCACAGAGAAGCGGCACGCTTCCAAAGTTTCCCCGACAGCTTTCGTTTTCTCGGCTCAAAAATAGAAATCGCCAAGCAAATAGGTAATGCCGTGCCGCCTCTCTTGGCCGCACGAGTAGCGGATGTTGTTAGGTTATTGCTTGACCAAAGACAAAAACAATGGACGTCTTCTCGCGAGAAAAACGAAGCCAAATTATGTCGCGCGTGAGCGGCAAAAACACCAAGCCTGAATTAATAGTTCGTTCTTCGCTCCATAACATGGGGTACAGGTTTAGACTTCACAGAAGTGATTTGCCCGGAAAACCGGACATAACATTACCGAAGTTTAAAAAAGTCATTTTTGTCCACGGTTGTTTTTGGCATGGTCATCGTGGTTGCCGACGATCTAACCGCCCATCAACCAACAAGAAATTTTGGCAAGAAAAACTGGATAAGAATATGGAAAGAGACAAATTGAACATTAAGAATCTCAAAGAATTCGGTTGGGACGTTCTTGTTGTGTGGACGTGTGAAGTGAATGACAGCCACGAATTAAAACGCAAGCTTCTTTCGTTTCTTGAAGGTTGAAAGTTTTCGACTCATGAATTCTGAAGAAATAACAAACCAACTTCAGCGGTTATTATCCGACTTCGAACAGGAATTGAAATCCGACGGTCTGCGGAAAAAAGTCCTTTCACTCGTCCCCGCTTTCCATCATCTACGAGATTTAGGCAAGTCTTTAATCCCTCCAACTCTGGCCCGAAGCGCACGGGATAGAATTCTCTACTACTTCAAGAAATATCCATCCGTCATAATCAACGGAGATGAATTGCTCGTCGTGTCGGGCATACAAGAATATGCGCGTCGAGTCCGTGAGCTTAAAGTCCAATTTGGATGGTCGATCGTAAGCGGTGTCACTGCGAGGCAGATGGCGGAGGAAAATGAGTTTCCTCTCCCGGATGTTGACGTAACATCCATGGGGCCTTCCGATTATATTTTGCTTTCTATCGAACAGGATAGAGATGCAGCACATCGTTGGCACCTGGCAAATGAAATAAGACGGGAAAATATAGCCGTACGAGACAAAATTCTAAAGTACTTGAGGAAAAATGTGGGTCAAAAAGTTACGGGGGAGGAGTTGAAATACCTTGCCAAGGATCGCTCGGAATGGGCGAGGCGAGTTAGAGAACTACGTACTGAATACGGTTGGCCGATTGTCACCCAAAACACGGGGCGTCCTGATCTGGAGATAGGAATCTACCTGCTGGAGGCGGATCGACAAAGTCCCGAGCATGATCGTCATATTCCGGATCCGATCAAAAGAAAAGTCCTCCGGAGAGACGAATACAAATGCACGATTTGCAACTGGTCGCATAAAGAGTGGAATCGTTCCGATCCCCGCCACTTAGAATTACACCATCAGATGCCGCACGTAAAGGGCGGTGAAAATACGGAAAGTAATCTCGTTACCTTGTGTACCGTGTGTCATGATGAGATCCATCGCAAGAGTTAATCAATAGAAAACGTCGGGCCGGGAATTTACTTTGCTGTTGAACGGTGGCTGAAAAGGAAAAA
>CAYUCJ010000400.1:0-3169 GCA_964443285.1 uncultured Desulfobacteraceae bacterium
ACGCTTATCCATAGAAAAGCGGGGATTAACTTGCATGAAGGGAAAAAAGGCCTTTTGAAGGCCAGGTTGACCAAATATTTACGTAAGACCAGATATCGTTCGCTCGAAGAATATTATCAATGCCTCATGAATGACGATACCGGAGAGGAAATGGTCCATCTCCTGGACGTTATTTCCACTAATCTGACCTACTTTTTTCGTGAACCAAAGCATTATGATTTTCTCAGAGGAAGTGCCCTGCCCCAAGTGCTGGAGACCTTCAACAACCTAAACAAAAGGGTCATTTGGATATGGAGCGCTGGCTGCTCCAGTGGGGAAGAGGCCTATTCCCTCGGGATTGTCCTGAACGAATTCATCGGCTCTCGGGAGTGGCTTCAAACCCAGATATTGGCTACCGACATCTCGACAAGGGTACTCAAAAAAGCGTCGGATGGAATCTACGAAGAGGAAAAACTGGAAAAGATCCCTTACGACCTGAAGAGTCGTTACTTCCAGAGGGGTATCAATAAGCGCAGCGGATATCTCAGGGTCAAACCACAACTGCGCAAGTTAATCTCTTTCAGACGGCTCAATCTCATGGAGCCTTTTCCCCCTGGAAACACGTTTCATATAATATTCTGCAGGAATGTCATGATTTACTTTGACAAACATACCCAGGCACGGATAGTCGAGAAGTTCTACCGTGCGCTTGAAAAAGGGGGCTTTTTCTTTATTGGACACTCGGAAAGCCTGACAAATATCAATCATGCTTTCCAGTATATTCAGCCCAGTGTCTACAGGAAATAATTCCATCCTAATTGTTGAACCGCGAACGCTCTATCCCCTGTTTCTTGATTTTCTCCACCAGCGTCGTACGGTTCATGTTCAACAGTTTCGCCGCCCGGTTCTTTATCCACCCCGTTTTGTCGAGGGCGTTGACAATCAGCTGCCTTTCAAATTCATTAACGGCACGGCTAAGGGAAAATCCATCGTCCGGCACAAATGTCTGGATCATTTGGCTGGTGCCGCTTTGAGTGGCAATCTTTTCCGGCAGGTCTTCAACACCAATATAATCCCCCTCGGAGAGGATGACCATTCTCTCTATGATGTTCTCCAGCTCCCTAACGTTACCCGGCCAATCGAACAGCTCCAGTGCCCTAATGACTTCCTTGGAGATACCCTTAACCATCTTTTTTTTGGACCTGGTCATTTGGTTCAGAAAATGGTGAACAAGGAGCGAAATATCGGTCTTCCTTTCTCTGAGGGGTGGCAAAGCAACGGGAATAACTTTCAGGCGGTAGTAGAGATCTTCCCTGAATCTTCCTTCTTCCACGGTCTTTTCAAGATTCTTGTTTGTGGCCGCCACGATCCTTACGTCACACTTTATCGTCCGAGTCCCGCCCACGCGTTCAAATTCGTGTTCCTGCAAGACACGAAGGAGTTTCACCTGAAGATGGGGGCTCATTTCCGCCACCTCATCCAGAAAAATGGTTCCTCCGTTGGCCAGTTCAAACCTGCCTATTCGGGTGCGAATGGCGTTGGTAAAGGCCCCCTTTTCGTGACCGAAAAGCTCACTTTCCAGCAGTTCCTCCGGAATGGCCCCGCAATTAACGGGAATCAGAGGCTTATCACGTCTTGAGCTGTGGTAGTGAATCGCCCGTGCCACAAGCTCCTTTCCCGTTCCGGATTCACCCAGGATAAGGACCGTGCTGTCCGTGTCGGCCACTTTTTCGATGATTCTGAAAACCTTGTGCATTAAAGGGCTGTCGCCAATAAAATTGTGAAACTTGTACTTTCTCTTCAACTGTCGTTTCAGGGCGAAATTTTCCCGCCTCAGATCTCGTAATTCCATGGCCCGCCTGATAACCAACAGGACCTCGTCCATTTTTATCGGCTTGGCCAGGTACTCAAATGCGCCTGCCTTCATGGCCTCTACGGCGTTGCGGATAGTGGCGTATCCGGTCAAAATGATACCGATTGAATCGGGATCGTGCTGTACCAGATGCTTCAATACCGCCATGCCATCGACTTTGGGCATGTTGAGGTCAATGAGTGCCACATCAAAAAAATCCAGATCAATTTTCTCGATGCCCATCTCGCCGTCATTGGCCGTCTCTACTTCAAAGCCTTCATTGTGCAAGAAATCTGAAAAATGATTCCGGACTTCTTCCTCGTCATCAACTACCAGAATCTTCAAATCGGCCATATCGAACTCCCTCAAAGTTCCAAACAAGACATTCAAGCCAAAAATTTGGCTTTTTGCCCCTACCCGCCAAATTTCTAACACATAATGGTTTCCGGGTTCAACATCTTTTTCCCGATTTGCCCGCTTTAAATAAAATCGTAGAAGAACCCCACCATGCACGCCGAGAGGTGTGAAAGGCGCCACAAGGTGTTGAAAGTAATAGGACCTGTCTTGAAAACCCGGGTACTTTTGACTGGCGCCTGAACTGTACCAATGTTAAGATTCGGAAAAAGCGTGGTTCGAAACACATTCTCTTGATGACTTTGTAAAGATTCATCATCGTGCCCATGGAAGGGCACGCAAATCAATGGGGCGCATCGCAACCCGTTGATTTGTACATCATGCTTGGAACACTCCGATGGACGAAAATACCCTCCTGCGTCAACTTGAAGAACTGGCCGAAAGGCTGGATATCCCCGTCCGCTACGAGACGACCCTGGAGGATTTCCCGCTTTCTTGTGGAGGGCTTTGTCGCCTGAAAGAACGGTATGTCATCATCGTAAACAAGGGGATCAGCACCGCAGAAAAGGCGAGGACTCTCGGCCAAGCCTTAGCACGCTTTGACCTAGACACCATCTATGTCCGTCCCGTCCTGAGAGAATTTCTTTCTGGATTCCATTCTGGGCGTCATTGAAGTGCAGGCTATGGGCCGTCCGATTCCATCCATCGCCGGAACATTCCTAAGATCCTGGATGAAGCGGTGAGGAACAGCCTCGTGCCGGTTTCGGCAAATGCTTCAGTCCTGGAGCCCATCATGCCGGAGGGGGACCCAGACACCTTGCTCTCTGCAGATTGTTCGTTTTTCTGCCAGGCACGGGAACTGTTCTCCTCTTCCGGTCGGCCCTTAGGGGCCTTTGAAACCTTGACGCCCGCTTGCGCAGACAACAAAAACGTCAAGGTCTCATGGGCCTGATTAATCTCTTTCAATTTTCTTTCGGCTTTTCT
>CAYUCJ010000401.1:0-3169 GCA_964443285.1 uncultured Desulfobacteraceae bacterium
GCCGCGCCCATGTTTCATTTGGCGGATGCCTGGGCCACCTGGGCGGTCACCTGGGTTGGCGGCACCCACGTGATGGTTCCCGAGTTCAATTCGGGGCCCGTGATCGAAATCATGCAGGAGGAGAAGATCACGCTCACCAACATGATCCCCACCATGCTCAACCTGATGGTCAATGATCCCGCCATCCGACAGGCAGCGTTTCCATTTCTCCGGCTCATGCTCAGCGGCGGTGCCTCCATCGCCCCCGAAGTGGTGAGAAAAATCATGGACGCCTTCGGTTGCGACTATGTCCAGACCTACGGAATGACAGAGACCAGTCCCTATCTGACCATGTCCCTGCTGAAAGGATCTCTGAAATCGCGCACGGAGGAGGAACAGTTTCGTTTCAAGGCCGCCACTGGAAGGCCCGTGCTGTTCGTGGATCTCAAGGTGGTCCGTGAAGGCGGCCGTGAAGTGGCGTGGGATGGAAGGGAGGTGGGAGAAATCGTCGTCAGGGGTGAGAGCGTGACGCCCGGTTACTGGCACCTTCCGGAGGAAACCGAAAAGAGCATCAGGGACGGATGGCTTTATACCGGTGACCTGGCGGTGATGGACGGCGAGGGGTATGTGAACATCGTGGATCGCAAGAAGGACATGATCGTCACGGGGGGAGAAAACGTCTATTCCACCGAGGTGGAAAATGTCCTCTACTGTCATCCGGCCGTGCTTGAGGCTGCGGTCATCGGCATTCCCGATGAGAAATGGGGCGAGGCGGTCCATGCCTGTGTTGTCCTCAAGGAGGGCATGGAACTCAGGGAAAAGGAACTCATCGAGTTCTGCAAAAAGGATCTCGCGCGCTACAAGGCACCGAAATCGGTGGAATTCCTGCCGGCCTTGCCACGCACCGGTTCAGGCAAGATCTTTAAGAAAGGTCTGGGCGATCGGTACCAGACCGGGTTAACCGCCGATGGATGACATCTGAGCCGCACTTCCGAGAGGGCGATCGGCCGTCAGCTGGTGTTCGGCTTCCTTGGATAGGGCGGCTTTGAGGAAGACAGCGGCCAGTTCACGATCAGAGGCCCCCTTCCGCAACGGCGCCCTGATATCTATTTCCCCGTTGGAGAGGAGGCAGGGCCTCAGCCTCCCGCTGGCGGTGAGGCGCAGGCGGTTGCAGGTGCGGCAGAAATGGTGGCTCATGGGGCTTATGAAGCCGATTTCTCCCGGGGTGTTACGGAACCTGAATCGTTGCGAGGGTCCGTCATGCTGATCTTTGGGTACAGGGAACAGCTCCTGGAAACCATTGAGCTGAGCCTGAATGGATGAGGTCGGGACAAACCGGTAGAAAGGGTCCGATTCGGTCACGCCAATGGGCATGTATTCGATGAATCGGACATGGTAGGGGTACTTGAAGGTAAGGCGTGCAAAATCCAGGATTTCGTCGTCATTGATGCCCCGCATAACCACCGCGTTGACCTTGATGGGCTCGAATCCCATTTCCCGCGCCATGTCAAGCCCTTCCCACACGTCCTGAAACCCGTCAAATCCGGTGATTTTCCGATATTTATCCCGGTCGAGGGTGTCCAGACTTATGTTCAGCCTCCTGATCCCTGCCGCCTTGATCCGTTCCAGCTTCTCCTTCAGAAAGATCCCGTTGGTGGTGAGGGAAATGTCCCGGAGTCCTTCAAGGGCCGTCAGTCTGGAGAGGAAATCACAGACGCCTTTCCTCACCAGGGGCTCACCCCCGGTCAACCGCACCTTTGTGATGCCCAGGGGGATGACGATTTTCACCAGGCGCAGGATTTCTTCGTAGGAAAGGATATCATCATGCTTCAGTTTGGGTACGCAACGCTCTGATTTGCAGTAGACACAGGAGAGGTTGCACCGGTCCGTGACAGATATGCGGAGGTAGTTGAGGTGGCGGTTATGCGCATCAACAAGATGTGGCCGCGATGTTTTCATTTCACTCCGGGACATTGTACTGGTGAATCCATTTTGAAGTGGAAACGTAAACTTATATTATATATAAACCTAAGACAATGGTCAACGGGATTCATCTAAAAAGGGGGCGAATAGATGGCAGATGAAATAAGGATGGAAATGCGTTCGGGTTTCGGTGTGATAACCCTGTCCCGGCCAAAGGCTTTTAACGCCTTCGACCTGGAGATGATCAACCGTTTGGCGGAGATCCTGGTCAAGATGGCCCTGGACCCTGGAGTGACGGGGGTAGCCGTCACCGGGCAGGGAAAGGCCTTTTGCGCCGGGGGAGATTTGAGGTGGCTCTCCGGATACGGGGGTGAGCCGGATGCGGCTTTCCATGAACTGGCGGCTCGTTATCACCAGGCCATCCTGGAAATGAAGAGAATGCCGAAGCCCGTGATAGCGGCGATCAACGGCCTCGCAGCAGGGGGCGGGTTTTCTCTGGCCCTTGCCTGCGATTTCAGAGTCATGGAAGAGCCGGCCGTCTTAAAACAGGGCTACACCAGCAACGGGTTGAGCATCGATGGCGGCGGGACCTATTCCCTGCCGAGGCTGTTGGGTTTGGCAAGGGCACTGGAAATTGCGGCCTTTGATAGGAACATATCAGCAGAGCAGGCCCTTTCCTGGGGTCTGGTGACCGAAGTGGTTAAAGAGGGGAAAAGCCTGGATCGCGCCCTCGAATTACTGGAAGAACTGCGGAAGATGCCGCTCAGTTCCTTTGCGGCTTCCAAGAAACTCCTGACCGACTCCTTTGACACCCCGCTCGAGCAGACACTGGAAAAGGAGCGCGATGCCCTGTCCCAATGTGCAGTTCATCCCAACGGGCGGGAAGGGGTGGCCGCATTTCTGGAAAAGAGGAAGCCGGTGTATCGTCGCGGGTAGGCTCGAGACGCTCAATATGATCGGCTATCCCCAAATCCACCGTCTGATTTACGTATGATGTTCTGGGCCAAGCACTTTGGAGGATAGAGCGGTGGTTTGGAGAAGGATAGAGATCACAACATCCAGGACGGCAGAGTGGACCTGTGTATCTCGAGCCGCCTCATCGCTTGAGTCCAACAGCCACTATCAAAGCGATGATCACATAGCTCTTTTACTTGTCCCGACGCTCCTGAAGATTCTCTTGCACATCCCTCTGGTTAGAAGATTCTTCTGCCAGGTCATCGCGCCGAAGGGTATCTATGAGTACACAATCGCTCGGACGAAATACATC
>CAYUCJ010000402.1:0-3163 GCA_964443285.1 uncultured Desulfobacteraceae bacterium
CAACTCGTCGGGAATATCGACGACCTGACAAAGATCTCTTCGAACAGGAATAATGAGAAGATTGCGGAAAATCTCAAAGAGACCCGCCAAAAACTCATTGAAAATCGGTTTCACCTGGTGGTGCTCGGCCAGTTCAAGCGCGGAAAATCCACGTTCATCAACAGCATCATCGGAGACAAGATCCTCCCAACCTCCGTTATCCCACTGACCTCCATCGTGACCATGATCAAGTACGGGCAACAAGAGGAGATTGAGGTCATCTTTGAGGAGGGAAATCGACAGGTCATCTCGCAGGGAGAGCTGCCTGATTATGTGACCGAGCGGGGCAACCCAAAGAATGCAAAAAAAGTAAAACAGGTCGAAATTAACTTTCCTTCCGCCTTCCTGAAGGACGGCGTCTTCATCATCGATACCCCGGGAGTAGGGTCCACCTTCGAAAACAACACGGAGATGACCTATAACTACCTCCCGAAAGTGGATGCCGCCCTCTTTCTGCTGGCTGTGGATCCGCCCATCAGCCAGGCAGAGATCGAGTTTCTTAAAGATGTCCAGCATTATGTGGAAAAAATCTTCTTTATCCAGAACAAGATTGACTATCTGGACGAGGAAGAACGGTTGGAGTCTATTGCCTTTTCAAAGCAGGTCATTGAGGAAGCTTTGGGAAGGGACGGCATTCAAATCCACCCCCTCTCCGCCAAGCTTGCCTTGGAGGCCAAGAAATCAGGGGACAGGACGATGCTGGAACAAAGCAGGCTCCAGGAATTCGATGCCGTGCTCGGGCAATTCCTGCTCAAGGCCAAGGGCAAGACCGTACTGCGCTCCGCCCTGAACGGTACCAGGAAGCTGCTCTCGGACGAGGAGCTCACCATTCAGCTGGAAAGCCAGGCCATCGAGACACCGCTTGAAAAACTGGAGGAGAAAATCCGCCTGTTCCAGGAAAAAATGGATGGCATCAAGCAGGATCGTGAAGACATCAAATACTACTTTGATGGGGAAATACAGCGCATTATTGATGTGCTGGACCGGGATCTCCAGCGGCTCAAGGAGCGCGAAATCCCAAAGATGCTTACCGATCTTGAAGAACAGGGCAAAGCCAACAAAGCCAAGGGGATTTCAGAATACATAGAGGTCATGGAATCGACACTTCATCACGGGATCGTGCGCATGTTTGATGATTGGGTCATTCAGGAAGAAGAACGATTGAACGACCAATACGCGCGGGTGTCAAAACGGTTGTCGGAGAGCACCAATGAAATCATCGAGGCCATTCTCAAGGCGTCCGAAGAACTCTTTGATCTCAGGATTGAACGGTTTAGAACTGATGAGACGATTGTCATTGACAGCAACTTGTACTACATGGTGGGAGACCCTCCAAAATTCTTTGATCTTGAAGGCGCATTTGATTTCTTCTCAAAACGCATTGTGCCCCGATCATTTTCGCACAGCATGGTCCTGAAAGATCTCAAAAAGAAGCTCCCCGGGATGATTGACAAGAATTGCGGCAGGGTCCGCTGGGATTTCATGGACCGGATCAAACGCAGCTTCATGAATTTCCGATGGGATCTGAACCTGAAAATCGATGCCACCGAGCAGGGAGTCAGGCAGGCCATTGACAAGGCCATTCTGTTGAAGAAGCAGAGTGCTCCGGATGTGAAAAGAGCCAAAGCAGCGATAAAGAGCGAACTTGATAAAATGCAAACCCTCAAAACAACGCTCAAAGAGATTGAAGCAGCCGTGCAATTGCTCTAGGGCGCAATGCCTTTCCGATGGGGAATATGTCTCACAGGAAAACCCTTGATTTTGTCCTGGCAAGGCGCCATGAAAGGGGCGGGTTCGGCGCGGCGCCCACGCTCCCGCCCAGTGTGGTAGATACTTATCTTGCTCTTCGTATCCTGCAGTGCTTGGCTACCCAGGCAGGGAATGAGGTGTTCGCCCTCATTCACGTCCCTTCCCTGGCACGGTTCCTCGAAAATCCTGAAGATAAGGAAGAATGGCATGCCAAAACAGGCTATCACTATGTCTATTGCTGCCGGGTGGCAGGTATCGTCCTTGACAGGGCTTGGGTTACACAATTTATCACTGATCGACTGACAGACGGTCCAGATCTTGCAGATCACTTTTTCTGTGCCAGGATGGTGAAAGAACTTCAGGGCTCTCCCTTTGAAGATCCGGGCATTTCCCTGAAAGCGTGTTTCCCGATACGGTGGAGGAGCGCAAAAGAACTCTGGATGGCTCTTTTTATTGCGGGTGGCCAACCTGAAAAACTGGATACGAACCGGGACAGTCTTCTTTCGTGGGTCAGGTCGTGCCAGAACCCGGACGGCGGTTTCGGATTCCTTCCCCGCACGACCTCTTACATGGAAAACGTGCATGCCTGTTTACGAACCCTGGCACTGCTCAAGGCACCTCCTTCGGACCCCGTCGGTGTCACCCGGTTCATTCTTAGAGCATTGACCGGAACCGGAGGGTTCGCGAGGAAGAAGGGGGGAGCGCCTTTTCTGGATTCAACATGGCACGCCGTCGCCGCCCTTTCACTTCTGGGTGATTGAAGCTGAAATCTCAAGGACTGAAGCTACTGCGGTTTCCCCAAATATCTAGCTCTTGTATCATGTTACAGATGACATTGATTTGGTCATTTGAAATTTGTCATTTGGATTTTCTCTTTTTCATCCTCTTGTGAGTCGGTCGGAAAGCACCAGGAGATCTTTTTCCACCATGTTGTCGGTGGCGATTTCATTGAACGGGATGGCGGACTCCCTTCCAGATCGTACCGCCGGCATCAGACGAGACGTACCGGCATCCAGGTAGGCGGCCACATTGTAGGCCATGCGCTGGGCGAGAGTGATGTCCTGGTTGTTGGGGGCCCCGCCCCGGATGTCCCGGGAGAATGCCTCACACACCACCTTCCGCTTGATCTCCAACCCGGTATCCAGAAGCTCCCTGTAAAGATATTCTGCTGCGTTGCACTCAATCCCCTTGGCCTCTCTTTCTTCCCGCTTGTATCCCTCGGCCACCACGATGACGCATTCCTCCCGGCGATTCAGGGCCTTCACGACCTTAACCGGGTCGATCCTGGTGCTGGGAAGAACCGCCAGATGGGCGCGGGCACCCAGGCAGGAGTGGAGGGCGTGAAACCCGCTGCTCGCCCCCATCATCTCGATGA
>CAYUCJ010000403.1:0-3130 GCA_964443285.1 uncultured Desulfobacteraceae bacterium
AGGACTTTTTCCCTCAATTCGGGGCCCGCCACATTGACTGGAGGGAATTCGTTCTTCCAGTGATAAGGTCGGCACGCGTTTATAAACACCTTGGACGTGGTATAATCCTTTCTTGCCCTTTTCTCCGGGTCCAGCATGGGGTCCAGAGGACTGGTCAGGAATCCAGGGACGATATCCATATAGTTCTCGGGATCACACCGTGTACAAACGGCCCAGAGGACTTCATCAAGGTTCGAGGGATCAATATCCTCGTCAACGGTTATGATGTATCGGCCGGTGCACGCGCCGCCCAGGAGGAAGGCCCCTGCCAGCGTGGCAACCTGTTTGGCATGCCCCAGATACCTCTGCTTGAGGGAGACAACCGCGATAATGCGGTTCCCCGGGCCGTGAACGTACACGCCCTTGATGTCCATCATACCGGCGTTTTCCAACCGGTTCCACAAAAAACTCGCCGTGTGAAGGGGAATGGGAAACCACGTATTGACCGGAGGCTTTACGGGGGGCTGTCCGAAAAGGATCGGGTTGTCACGGTGGTACAGGGTCTTGATATGGACCACCGGTTCATTCCTGGTCCCCGAGGCATAGTAACCCTGCCACTCTCCAAAGGGACCCTCCGGCCTGCTGTCTTCCTCAGGGGGAGGCGAAAAACCGCAGGCCACGATTTCCGCGGTGGCGGGAATGGGAAGTCCCGTTTCCTTGTCGATCACCACTTCAATCCCTTTCCCTTTGATATATCCCGCCAGGTCATATTCCGACATGCCCCAAGGAAGACCGATGGTGGAGATGCCGAAAAGCAGCATGTCCTGACCGAAACACATGGCAACGGGACAGGGTTTTCCTTTGGCCCAGTACTTTTCCCGCATGATGGTGGCGTGTTTTCCCGGAGATGCATAAAAAGCCAGGGTGGTCTTATCCTGAATCATGACCCGGTACGTCCCGAAATTCACCCAACCCTCGTCTGGGTCCCTGGTGATGGTGATCACACCGGTCCCGATGTACCGGCCACCGTCGTGGGTGTGCCACTTGGGGGTTGGTATCTTATATATGTCGATGTCATCCCCTGTCAGTATGTTTTCCCGGACAGGTCCATCGTCGACTTCTACGGGAGGAATGGGCTCAAACTGGTTCCACCTTTCCTTCCAGTCAGCTACGCAGTCCAGGTCGGTCATCTCCTCCGGAAAACCAAAGGCCAGTTTCTGTCCCTCCCGGTGGTGCATGAGGTTTGTGGCCACGCGATACCCCGGAGGATACCCCTCGATATGATCAAACACCAGCCCGGGGCCCTGCCTTTCGGCCATCAACTCATTGATTGTCCCGATTTCAAGATCCCAGTCCGCATGGTTGACCATGCGGAGCTTTCCCTTCTCTTCAAGAGCCTCGAGAAATCCCCTCAAATCATTGATCATGAAGAACCCTCCTTCCGATAATAGTTTCACATCGTGAAATAATGTTTCATAACTTGATTGACATTATTTCAGGCCTTTGTTAATGTCAAGAAAATTCAGGTAATTGAAAGGCATTGAATCGGAGAACACATGATCAGACCAGACATGGAGGACAAGGTTGAGCCTCTCTATCGGGTACAGGCAATCGAACGCGCGCTGGACATCCTTGACTGTTTCACATTTGAAAACAAAGAGTTGGGGCTGTTTGAAATCGTACGGCAAACGGGACTGAACAAGACAACCGCCAAGAGAATGCTCTCGAATCTAACCCACAGAAAATATCTCCACCAGGACGGGAAATCAAAACGGTACAGGCTGGGGTTGCGCCTTTTTGAACTGGGGGGGATCGTCTTCTCTTCGTTTTCGCTTCGGAAGGCCACCACCCGTTTCATGGACACCCTACAAAAGGAGACCCGTGCAACGGTCCTCCTCGGGGTCATGATGGAAGAACAATTGGTCTACGTTGACAAGCGAGAAGGAAACGGCATGATCCGTATCTCATCGGAGATCGGATGGCGCAGACCCCTCCACTTCGGGATGTTGGGCATGGTCCTGATGGCCTACTTGGATCCGGGGGACGTTGATACGATCCTCGCTAAATACCCACTCCTCAAGCATACCCCCAATTCCATAACCGATCGCGGGAGATTCAAGCTTCGCCTGGAAGACATCCGCAGAAAGGGCCATGTGAAAGAGATCGGCGAGGCTGTCGAAGGCGTTACCGGGATTGCCGCCCCCATCAGGGACTACACGCGCGAGGTGATTGCGGCCCTGGGGATTGCCCTGCCTTTTGGTCGGGACGCCTCCGAGAGAGCCCTTAAAAGCCTGGAAAGCCGTGTCAAGGAAATTTGTGAAGGGATTTCTTCCGACCTCGGATACCCGGAGAAATGAAGAGATTCGGCCCGCGCTGGAAAGAAAAGGACAAGGAATTCAAGGGCAAGTTCACCGGATATCATCTCTAGCCCGGATTTCTAATGAAAAAGATTAGGGGACTGCTTATCGATCTTGACGGTGTATTGGTCCTGGGAAAAGAAATGAAACCTCTTCCCGGTGCGGGGGACTTCATCGCTTTCCTGCTAGACAGGGAGATGCCTTTCCGGATTGTGACCAATAATTCCACGGGATCGCCTGCCGGAATCGCCCAAAGACTGCGGAAAAAAGGGATCCCGGTCTCGGATGCCGCCGTCATTTCCCCTTTAGGCATCTATCCACAGGTATTGAGGGAACATGCCATAGAAAAGATCTTTGTCCTGGGCACTCGGGAACTTAAGGACGCCCTTTCGGCAGAAGGCTTTAGTGTCATGGCGGATCCCGGCGTTGACGCCGTGCTGGTTGCACAGGACAGGACCCTGAATTTTGAGGAGACAAAAACGGCCGTCACAGCCCTGACGAAGAACGGGGCAGTGCTTTTTTCGATGAATGACAACAGAGCCATCCTGGACGACGATGGCTTGCTTTTCGCCGGCGCGGGCGCCCTATCCAGGATGCTGATCTATGCGGCCGATTACCGCGGGCGGTTCGTCCATTTCGGAAAGATGGGGGAACTCTATAACAGGACGCTGTTCCATCAACTTTCAATGGACAAGGAAGCCCTGGCCGTCATCAGTGATGACCTCTACACGGACATCAAGGGGTTTCAGAAAGAGGGTTTGACGGGAATTTTCATGACCACTGGAAAATACCGC
>CAYUCJ010000404.1:0-3118 GCA_964443285.1 uncultured Desulfobacteraceae bacterium
AATTCTGTTAATGAATTTTCCCAGTTGTTTGTTGAAAACGGCAATGAAATGCTCCAACAGCATGGGAAGGTCATCCTTGCGTTTTCTCAGCGGAGGGACCGTGATGGGGAACACATTGAGGCGATACCACAGGTCTTCACGAAATCTGCCTTTCTTGATTTCTTCCTGGACATCCCGGTTGGTGGCCGCGATCACCCGCACATCCGCCTTCAGTGTCCGGGGACTGCCCACTTTTTCAAACTCTCCATCCTGCAGCACCCGAAGGAGCTTGGGTTGAAGCTCCAGCGGGAGTTCGCCTATCTCGTCCAGGAAGAGGGTGCCTCCGTGGGCGAGTTCGAAGCGGCCGATCTGCCCGGTGTGAGCGCCGGTGTAAGCGCCCCTTTCATGGCCGAAGAGTTCACTCTCGATGAGCTGAGGGGGGAGCGCGG
The DNA here is from genome assembly GCA_964443285.1 of uncultured Desulfobacteraceae bacterium. Lineage (GTDB taxonomy): Bacteria > Desulfobacterota > DSM-4660 > Desulfatiglandales > Desulfatiglandaceae > CAYUCJ01. The sequence continues at coordinate 429 of CAYUCJ010000404.1, forward strand.
CGCAATTTACCTTCAGAAAAAGCTTGTCCTTCCTGGGGCTGAGGTGGTGGATGGAACGGGCGACCAATTCTTTTCCGGTACCCGTCTCTCCCGCTATAAATACAGGGGCATCCGTGGGGGCCACCTGTTCGATCTTGAAAAGTACGTATTTAAGGGTGTCACTTCGTCCGATAATGTCCGGGAAGTCTTGTTCCAGTTCAATGACCTCGCGGAGGGCGATATTTTCCTCCTGAAGTTGATCTTTCAACCTCTCCACTTCTGAAAGCGCATTTTCCAAATCTTCATTTGCTTTCTGCAGCGAGGCGGTCTTTTCCTTGACCCGTTTTTCCAGCTGATCGTTGACCTGTTCCACAGCCTCGTGGGCAAGTTTGCGTTCCGTGATATCCACGTGTGCCAGCACAGCTCCACCGCGCTCCACTCCCAGGGGTCTCGCATTCAGCAAGAACCACCTGCTTTTTTTCCGGACTGTGACACGGATATTCCCAGGACAAACGGTCCCGCTTCCCTTCAATGACTTCCTCAAGGCGGCCCATCATGTCGCTGACGGAACGATCATCCGATACCGCAGCTCTGCAGACCTGGAGGTAATTGACCCCGATGCCTGTGCAACGCAGGTCCGGGTCGCCATTTTTTCTCGCGAAATCTTCCCAGGCCGCATTCACGTATCTGATGTTTCCTTCCCTGTCAACGACAGACACATGAACATCCAGAGAGTCAAGAACGGTTTGAATGAAGAAATCTTTTTCCGTTTCCATGACACTAGACTCCTCCTCTTGGGTCGATACGGCAGACGTTGGGGAGCCTCGGGGCGAAGCGGTCGGGGCCTTCCACAACGGGTCTTCCCACGGCGCGGGCGATGCCTTGGAGCATCCCTTTGAATACAAACTGGTGGAAAGGGTATAGGACGTACCAGTAGGCCAGGCCGGAAAGCCCTTTGGGCAGGAACCGGGAGAGCTGCTGGAGCTCGGTCCCACCTTCCGGAAGGGGGTAAACCCGAAATTCCAGGGTCGCCTCTCCGGGGAATTTCATTTCCGCCAGCAGAAGGAGCCGGTTCGGTTCACTGACCTCCAGGACCCGGAAGAAATCCACCGGGTCCCCCGGACGAAGCCGGACAGGGTCGAGGCGTCCACCCCTGAGCCCCATACCCCCCACCAGCCGATCAACGACACCCCGCAAAGCCCATAGAAACCTGGAGGAATACCACCCTCTGGATCCCCCGATGCGGGCGATGGGCGCCCACACCTCGTCGGGTTGGGCATCCAGGACCACCCGGTAACCGGCTTCCATTACGGTTCCGCCCGCGTAGGGGGCGTCCCCGCACAGGTGCCATTCGGGGTAGGCGATCGGTCCGGCATCCGCCCAGCAGGTCTCTACACACTGCTCCTTTACTTTGCCCAGGGCCAGCCGAATGGTTTCCCTTACGCTCAGCAGGTTCTGGGGGATGATGGAACGAATTCGGTTTTCCGTGCAGACCACCGGGTTTCTGAGTCCTTCGGCGAGCGGCCTCGCAATGTGGGAAGGCACGGGCGTGACAAGATGAATCCAGTAGGAACTGAGACGGGGCGTGAGTACGGGCAGTGGAATGATCCAGCGTCTCGGGAGGCCGGCTTCCTCTGCATAGGTCTCCATCAGCTCTTTGTAGGTCAGGATATCCGGTCCCCCGATGTCGAAGGTGCTCCCAATGGTTTCTTCGTGTTCCAGGCACCCTTTGAGATAGCCCAGAACATCCCGGATGGCAATGGGCTGGACAGGATTCTGCACCCACCGGGGCGTCGTCATGACGGGCAACCGCTCCACCAGGTAGCGCATCATTTCAAAGGATGCGCTGCCGGATCCCAGGATCATGGCCGCCCGGAGGAACGTGGTGGGAACTTCCGCCTGGAGGATGCGGGCCACTTCCATCCGGGAACGCAGGTGTTTGCTCAGGGTCTTACCTTCCGCACCCAGACCCCCGAGATAGATAATTCGATCCATTCCAGCGCGTGAGGCCGCTTTGGCCATATTCCGGGCCGCTTCCTTGTCGGCCTTTGCAAAGTCCTTATGCCGCGAGTTCATGGAGTGAACCAGGTAGAAACCCGCCCGGCACCCTGCGGCGGCCTTCTCGAGGGAGGGGTAATCAAGAAAATCGGCCTGGGCCATCTCGATATTCTCATGTCGCGCCCAAGGCCTCGCTTCAAGTTTGGAAAGGGAACGGCCCAGCACACGCACACGATACCCGGACTCCAGAAGCAATGGAACCAGCCGGCCACCCACATATCCGGTGGCACCACTGACCAGGACAGGTTTTTCTTTCATATCGGGTATATCCCTTCAATGCTTTTCAGACTGCGCTTTTCAAAATTCGAGTCCCTTGGCCGGTCCGAGTTCTCCAACCGGTTTTATCCCCTCATGCCCCGCCGAACTTAGGCGATGAGGCGTTCTTCGCGTAGTGGATCTTGGTTGGACCTTCAAGGAGCAAAAGCGATTCAATGGTGATTCGCACAGGTTCTCCTTCTGAATTTTCAAAAAAGCCCTTCATCTCAGGATGCTTCCGGGATAATTTTGCCCGTACCCGCTGCCGTTCTGCGTCCGTTTCCACGGCTTGAAACCTTCCGGAAACGGTCAACGCCATGGTTTCCGCATGTCCGGATCTTAATCCCCCTTCTCTTGTATCGATCAGGAGGCTGACCGCCGGGTTTTCAAGCATATTC
>CAYUCJ010000405.1:0-3113 GCA_964443285.1 uncultured Desulfobacteraceae bacterium
GACGCCTTGCTCTGCAACTCCCGTCAACGTTAGGTCGACGCAGCCCTCGTGTCTCGAAAAAAGATTGCTGTGGCCCTTGGCCAGGGTCCTTATGTCCTACCGCTCATTGAAGCGCTTCGAAAATGATGTTTGCGCCGCGCGTGGAGCCCTTCCAGCGTGTAGACGGCCAGGGCGGCCCAGATGAAACAGAAACCCGTGAGGCGGACCGTTGAAAACTCCTCTCCATAAACCCAAACCCCTATGGAAAACTGAAGCGTGGGAGCGATGTACTGCAGGATCCCCACCATGGACAAAGGGATTCTGCGGGCCGCAGCGGCAAACATGAGCAGGGGCGTGGCCGTGACGACACCTCCCAGAACGAGCAGTGTGCTGGAAAACCACGCATGGCCGAAGGTCCCGGTGCCTTTCCACTCCAGGTAACCGAGAAAACAGAGGGCAGGCAGCGTGAGCAGCGCCACTTCCAGGGTCAGCCCTTCCAGGGCCCCCAGAGGGGCGCGTTTCTTGATGAGTCCATAGGTGCCAAAAGAAAACGCGAGAACAAGCCCGATCCACGGAAGCGATCCGTAGTGCAAGGTGAGATAGGCCACTCCGACAGTTGCCAGACCGATTGACGCCCATTGGAGCGGGCGCAAGCGCTCCCGGAAGAAGATGACACCAAGAAGAACACTCACCAGGGGATTGATGAAATAGCCCAGGCTCGCCTCCACCACGTAGCCGGCGTTGACGCCCCAGACGTAGGTGGTCCAGTTGATGGTCAAAACGGTCGCGGACAGGGCGTAAACCAATACCACCCTGGTGCTTCTGAATGTTTGAACCGTCTTTCCGAAGCCTCTCCAAAAAACGATCACCCCAAGCACAAATACCAGGGACCACACGATGCGGTGTCCAATGATTTCGGGGGCAGGCACCTGTTGCAGCTGTTTCCAGTAGATGGGAAACACTCCCCACAACCCATAGGCCCCGACGGCCAGCAAGATTCCCCTGTTCATGATTTTTCCTTAATGAGACTGCCCAATTGTGCGACCCCCTGCTCCACCTTGCGGCCCCAGGGGTGTCCGCAGCTGATCCGAATGCAGTTGTTGTATTTCCTGGAGGCCGAACAGACGACCCCGGGCAGAATGGAGATGTTTTTCTTTACGGCTTCGTGATAGATCGCCAGGCTGTCGATTCCCTCGTCCAATTGCACCCAGAGCACGATTCCGCCATGGGGCGATGTGATTTTTGTCCCCTTTGGAAATGAACCGGCGATGGCCAGCCTCATGTTGCTGACCTGGTTTTTCAGGGCGTTTCTAAGCCGCCTCAAATGGCGATCGTAGGCCCCGCACTTCAGGAATTGTGCAATGACCATCTGGTTGAGACGGGAGGTGGCGAGAGTGGTGTTCATCTTGATCCGTTTCACCTCCTCCCGGAACCTGCCGGGAATGGTCCACCCTACGCGCATACCGGGTGCGAGGGCTTTCGAAAAAGATGAACAGTAAAGAACCAACCCTTTGCGGTCAAAGGCCTTCAAAGGCGATGGACGCGTTTTTCCGAAATAGAGATCGCCGTAGATATCGTCTTCGATGATGGGAATCTCCTTTCCGATCAGATATTCCACGAGTGTCTTTCTGTTGTGCTTTGGCATGAGCGATCCCAGAGGGTTTTGAAAGGTGGGGGTCATGAGACAGGCCTTGACCGGGTTCTCTTCCACCGACCGCATGAAGGCCTTCATATCCATACCCTTTTCCGGGTCCGACTGGACCTCCAGTGCATACATGTTGAGATCCTCAATCATCTGCAGGAAGCCGTGGAAGGTGGGAGATTCCACCAGGATCGTGTCTCCCGGTTTTCCCACGGCGCGCAGGCACAGGTTGACGGCCTCAAGACAGCCATTTGTGGTAATGATCTCTTCCGGACCGATTTCACGGAAAAGGCCGAAGGTCCTTTTTGAGATCTCCTCCCGCAGTTCCCGTGCCCCTGCAGCACAGTCATAGCTAAGAAAAAAAGGACCCAGCTCCCGGCCCGGAATACCTTTCATCACCCTGGCGAGCTGCTTTAGCGGCAGGAGTTCCGGGGCAGGTACAGCACCGCCCAGGTTGAGGATATCCGGATCACTCATGGCCTCCAGGATCGATCCGGCCAAGCCACTTATGGTCACCCGTTCGGGTACGGATCTGTGCAGCATCAGTGTAGGCGGAGACAGGATATCCTTTAATAATGGCCTGACATAAAACCCCGACTTCTGCCTTGCCTCCACCAGACCCCTCTTTTCAAGCTCCACGAAAGCCTGGTAAACAGTGGATATACTGAGGCCCGACTGGTGGTGCAGTTTTCGGATGGAAGGGAGTTTTTCCCCCGCCTTGAACTCCCGCATCATGATCCTCTTTTCAAGGTCATCGGCAAGCCTGACATAGTGAAAATTTCTCGCCCTTTTTGCCGGAATCTTCGTCATTTCGGCCCCATCTGTCATGCTTTCTTTTTTAGAATTCTGTATCTGTTATTATTTAGCGAATATAGTATTTTTCCGCAAGTTAATCTTTACAACCCTTTATTGATTGACCCGGCTCCGGCAAAGACTGAATTCAAGATCGAGGAAATATTTGTCGCCATGAGCAACCTGTTTCTCTACACCTTCACCGTACTGATCTGGGGATCCACCTGGCTGGCCATCAAGTTTCAGATCGGCCACGTGGACCCCATGCTATCCGTTTCCTACCGATTCGCGCTGGCCGCCTTTTTGCTGGGCTTTTATTGCAGGTTCACGGGATTGAAGTTGCACTTCCGTCTCAAGGAACACCTCCTGATGGGGACGCAGGGCCTCCTGCTCTTCTCGTTCAGTTACTGGTTCGTCTATCTCTCGGAGATCCACCTGACAAGCGGCCTGGTCGCCGTTATCTTCGCCACCATGCTCTTCATGAACATCATCAACAGCAGGCTTTTTCTCGGCAAAAGGATCAAAGGGTTCATGATGATCGGTGCAGTGGTGGGGCTGATAGGGCTTGGGCTGGTCTTCTGGCCCGAAATCGCCTCATTTGAATGGTCCAACCAAGGGTTGCGGGGTCTTCTGCTCGGCCTGGCCGGATCGTACCTGTCTTCACTGGGCAATATCCTCTCCGCCTATACCCAGAAACGGA
>CAYUCJ010000406.1:0-3093 GCA_964443285.1 uncultured Desulfobacteraceae bacterium
GAGCTGCAGTCGTTTGGGGGAATGGTATTGGGCATGCACGCCAGGGATGTGAATCCTCCAACAACTCCCGCCTTTGCTCCTGTGGCAATGGTCTCTTTGTATTCTTCGCCAGGCTCCCTCAAATGAACGTGCATGTCAACAAGACCCGGCACAACATGTTTTCCAGAGGCATCTATAATCTTCAAACCAGGGCCTGCTTCCAGGAAAGCCCCACGGGGGAGGATCTTCGAGATTTTTCCGCGCTCCACCATGATATCCGACTCCTCGACGACCCCTCTTACGGGATCAACGAGTTCGCCCCCTTTAATCCAAATTGTCACTTCGCGTTCCTCCAATAAGCAGATAGAGCAATGCCATTCTTACGGCGACCCCATTGGACACTTGATTCAAAATGACGGAATAGGGACCGTCAGCCACATCCGAGTCGATCTCCACACCCCTGTTGATAGGGCCCGGATGCATGACAATGACGTCTTTTCTTGCCAATTCAACAAGCCTTGTGCTCAGTCCAAAAAACTCGGCATACTCTCTGACTCCCGGAAAAATCCTTTTACTCTGTCTTTCCAGTTGGATGCGCAGTACCATGATCACATCTTTACCCTTGACCGCCTCCTGCGGGTCTGGCCTGACCTTCACTCCAAGGGCATCTATTCCCGGAGGCATCATGGTTGGAGGCCCGGAAACTGTTACCTCGGCTCCCATTTTGGTCAACCCTATGATATTGGACCGGGCCACACGGCTATGCGAAATATCTCCGATAATTGCCACTTTCAGGCCTCTGATCCTCCCTTTGTGCTCCCTGATGGTGAAAAGATCCAGAAGTGCCTGGGTGGGGTGTTCATTGATGCCGTCACCGGCATTGATAACGGATGCGCTGATTTGCTTTGCCACCAGGTGAGGGGCACCGCTTGATGAATGACGGAGTACAATGAGATCGGGATTCATAGCCTGGATGTTCCTGACCGTATCAATGAACGTCTCACCTTTCACGATGCTGCTCATGGATGCCGAAAGGCCGACCGTGTCGGCGCTCAATTGCTTGGCAGCAACTTCGAATGAGGTCTTGGTTCTTGTGCTGGGTTCATAGAAAAAATGAACGACACTCTTGCCCCTCAAAGTGGGCACTTTCTTAATATCCCTAGATGAAATGATTTTCAGTGATCCGGCGGTATCCAAGATGAGTTCGATATCTTCAATGGATAACTGCCCCATGCCCAAGAGATCCTTGTGATTGAATTCTCTCACCGAAAGTTCCTCACAAAAAAAACCTCCTTGTCAAAATGAATGACAAGGAGGTTTTTTTGTCTTTAGTTCAACCATTGATCAGCGCCGCCACTTCGAGACGGATTTTTCGGTAAAGTTAAAGAGGGAATCAGGCCTCCTCTTTTTCTCTTGGCTTCTTGTCCACGCCGGCATCTTCTTTCGTTTGGCCATCATCTTTTCCCGCGGCGGTTTTTTTGGTTACCGGACGCTTTGATTCCTTTCTTGCTTCTTTTTTCGCTTTGCTGGCACCCGGCTTCTCGGTGGCCGTCTTCTTTATCTTTTTCTTTTTGGTCTTTTTCCCCTCTTCTGCGGGGAGAAGCTGAACAATCGATACCGGTGCCCCGTCGCCGTTGCGATAACCTTTCTTTACGATTCTCACATAACCGCCCTGCCTGTCAAGGTATCTCTCTTTTAATTCCTCAAAAAGCCTGTGAGTAACCGCCTTGTCCTGCATGTAAGACATGGCCTGTCGTCGCGCATGGAGATCACCACGTTTGGCCAGAGTAATCATCTTTTCCGCGACAGGCCGTATAGCCTTGGCCTTTGTATCGGTGGTTTGAATCTGTTCATGCTGCAACAGCGAAGTAACCATGTTTCTCAACAGGGCTCTTCGATGGCTTGTATTCCGGCTTAATTCCTTGCCTGCCTTCCTATGCCTCATTTTCCTTTTCCTCTTCTTTTTCTTCCGCCAGTTCGGCCTCTTCTTCAGCCTCCCCTGCAGGAGGGAAACTATCCACTACCATACCGAGTGAAAGGCCCATTTCTTCCAGAATCGACTTGATCTCGTTCAGGGATTTTCTTCCAAAGTTCTTGGTCTTGAGCATTTCCTGCTCACTTTTTTGGACCAACTCCCCGATCAAGCGAATGTTCGCATTCTTCAAACAGTTGGCCGACCGCACGGAAAGTTCAAGCTCGGACACCGGTCTGAAGAGGTTTTCATTGAGCTTATCTTCTCCCTCCTCTTCTTCATCCTCTACGGGTTCCGGTTCCTCCTCGAAATTGATAAACGGGGTCATCTGCTCTTTCAGGATCTTTGCAGCATATGCAACGGCATCCTCTGGAACCAAACTGCCATCAGTCCACACTTCAAGGGTCAATTTGTCGTAATCGGTAATCTGTCCCACTCTGGCATTCGTTACAACGAAATTGACCTTCCGTATGGGCGAAAAAATGGCATCAATGGCAATCACCCCTACGTCCATTTCTTTCGTCTTGTTCCCCTCAGCGGGCACATAGCCTTTACCACATCGGACCGTCATCTCCATATGGATCTTGGCTTCCTTGTTGAGGGTGGCAATATGCAGATTCGGGTTCAGTATTTTCACGAGTCCATGGGTATCTATATCGGCAGCAGATACAGGGCCTTCTTTTTTCCTGATGAGGTGTACAACGGCCTCTTCCCCCTCGACAAGCTTCAGTTTGACCTCTTTGAGGTTCAGGATAATGTCAGTCACATCTTCCTGAACTCCCGGAATCGTGCTGAACTCGTGTAGGACGCCGTCGAAACTGACCGATACAATGGCGGCTCCCTGCAAAGAAGACAAAAGTATCCGGCGCAAGGAATTTCCGATCGTAATGCCAAACCCCCGTTCAAGGGGTTCGCATACGAATTTCCCATATGAGTTGGTGTAGGAATCCTGTTGGATTTCAATCCGCTTGGGCCGGATTAGCTCACGCCAGTTCTTGCTTTTTAGATCTCTCAAAAAAGCCTCCCCTTTAGTCGTGTTTATAATGTTGATGCAACCGTAAAAAGTTTCGCCTAAACCAACCTCCAGGTTGGTTTCAATTACTTGGAATACAACTCAACAACGAGTTGCTCCTGCATGGGCA
>CAYUCJ010000407.1:0-1266 GCA_964443285.1 uncultured Desulfobacteraceae bacterium
CATAACCTACCTCCTTTGTTGAAATGGTTCTTAAAAAATGCCCCAGAGGATCCAGATATCGAATAGGACCACAATGCATGAACAGAATAGGGTGATATCCGTCTTTCCTTGTCGGTGCGGCGGTCAGACCATAAATATATTTCGCATTGGTGGTTTTCAGAATTTGTTCATAGGTGAATGCCGACGCATGGTGACACTCATCGGCAATGCGCTTAATCGCTGCGATTGTTTTGCCAAAGGCTGTTGTGCCCGAAAGTATTCCGGTATCATGATGCAATAGATAATTTAAAGCCAAGGATTGTTCATCTCTGAGTTGGCCATTGAATTTCACATCATCATTTTCCACTTGAAAATGAACATCTCACAACAATTTGTTATGCAATTTGGGTTTTTGGAAGATAAAACGGGAGAGTGCTACTCTAAGCTTGTCCCCCGCGGAAGAGGGGGTTACCTTATTTGGGTGATGTTGGATAAAAAATGCCGATTGACAACCTGCCTTGCCTTTGGTATCTGATTTTTAACTGTTGCCGCGCCCGGTAGGCTTCCATGAGTTGGCCTCGGCTCATAGAACCTACACTCGAGAGAGTGGTTTTAACAAGTCCCATACACAAGCATAACTTTCCGATACATCCCCTGGCAAAAGGGGAATGTCTATCAAAAAAAATGTCGACCTTGGGCGGGCACTATCTCTCATCCGGGGGCATTAATGAAACAATACCTCAAGGCAGCCGTTTTGATCGCAGTCGGGATCATACTCGCCTTCCCGCTCTTCAGCATCACTTATTACACGATGGCGCGGACATCCACACCGGGTTTTTGCGGCTCCTGCCACGAGATTCAGTTCGCTGTAGAGACCTGGCGCACCTCCCCCCATGCCAATAACGCCGACGGATTCGTCGCCGATTGCATGGATTGTCATCTGCCCGCTCCTCAGGACACCGCCAACTTCTTCTATGCCAAGACACTGCACGGCATCAAAGACGTTTTTATGCACTTTGTTTCGAATCAATACGACCACGCGGAAAACCGCGAAAAAGCCTATGCATCGTTTAAAAATGAACAGTGCCTCAAGTGCCACCGAAATATTCTTTATATCCCCAACAAGCGGGGGGCGATGCTGGCCCACCGGGACGTGCTCTATGCCCGGCCGGGGTACGAGAAAAAATGCGTCGACTGCCATCGGAATCTTGTGCACGTCCGGCGCGAACAATATTCCTACAAGCAGTACCAGGTGAGCTACCGGGGACTTGGAAAATAGGCGCCGGC
>CAYUCJ010000407.1:1366-3093 GCA_964443285.1 uncultured Desulfobacteraceae bacterium
GGCGCCTTAGTGAAGATAACGATTTGATCAAGGGGGGAGTTATGAAACGTGCAGTAACGATTGCCATGCTGTGGCTGGCGGTCGCGGGTTTTTCGACCGTGCCACACCTGGCGGCCGCCGCATCAGCGGCCCAAAACATGTCGAAGGTCAAGGAATTCAGGGTCGAACGCAGTATCCCGCCGGAAGCCGTGGCCTGCATCCAGTGTCACAAACAGGTAACGCCGGCTTTGTATGACGATTGGGCCAACAGCCGGCATGCCAGCGCGAACATCACTTGCTATGACTGCCATAAGGCCGATGAGAACGACCCGGATGTCAGCGCGGTCCACTACAAGCAGTACGAGCGCTCCGACACGAAGTGGGGAATCAAAGAATACCGGGTGCCCGTCTCGGCGGTGGTCACCCCCAAAGATTGCTCCCGCTGCCATCCGGACGAGGCGGCCCAGTACGCGCGCAGCAAACATGCCAATACCCTGGAAATTTTGTGGAAAATTGATCCATGGCTCAACGATGGAATGAACAGTCAGGGCGAACGGGTCAGCGGCTGCTATCATTGCCACGGAACCATCGTGAAGATGAAAAACGGGGCGCCGGATCCCATGACCTGGCCCAACGTGGGGATCGGCCGGATCAACATGGACGGCAGCAAGGGAAGCTGCACGAGCTGCCATACAAGGCACCGGTTCTCCGTTTTGGAAGCGCGAAAGCCGGAAGCCTGCGGGCAGTGCCACCTGGGTCCCGACCATCCCCAGATGGAGATCTACGAAGAGTCCAAGCACGGCAGTATATACCGGGCCTTTGGGAATACGTACAACTGGAACGCAGCCCCCGGCACCTGGAGCGCCGGTGTGGACTACAGAGGCCCGACCTGCGCAGTCTGCCACATGTCAGGCGGCAATACGGTGATGACCACCCACGACGTCACCGAACGACTTTCCTGGGAACTTCAGGCCCCGATGACCATCCGGCCCCAGGATTTCAAGCCGTTACCGGCAAAGACCGACTGGAAGACCGAACGCGACAAGATGAAGGCCGTCTGCCTCCAATGTCATGGTCAGCACTGGGTGGACGATCACTATTCCAAGCTGGACATGGTTGTGGAACAGTACAACGATGTCTACTTCAAACCGGCGAAGAAGATGCTCGACAACCTCTATGCACAGGGGCTTCTCGACAAGACGAAGTATTTCGATGAAGCGCCGGAGTGGGAGTTCTACGAACTATGGCATCATGAGGGACGGCGGGCCCGCATGGGCACGGCCATGATGGCGCCGGACTATGCCTGGTGGCACGGCTTCTATGAGCTGAAAAAGCATTACATCCACTTCATGGAAGTGGGCCAGGATATGATCACCCACCATCGCAAGGCCTACCGAACGATGGATTTCCCCAATGCCACGGGGAACACCAAACACCCGAAAGAGATATTTGGGCGCTGATCCCGTTGTCAAAGGTGCTGTCATCCCCCTTAATTCCCCGCGACCGGCGACCACTGGTTGCGGGGAATTTTATAGCTGCCAACCATATCAGTGCCCGGCCGTGGATGAGCAATTGGGTGTGGCAATCTTTTTCACAGTCGATGATCCACTTGCTACGGACTGCGTAAAATCCCCCGAGCCTCAGGTCGATATTTTTCAAATTTTAAAGTAATTAATCATGGGTAAACCCCCGACTTTGCCGGGGAGACTCCCAGAGTTTGACATTTACGGGAATATACGAAAGCCTCA
>CAYUCJ010000408.1:0-3086 GCA_964443285.1 uncultured Desulfobacteraceae bacterium
AACACTTTTATCAAAATTCCGCTTTTCCGGCGTAAACCGCAGCGCCTGGCCGTCCAACCCCATGTCCGACGTCAGGGAAACAAGGATATCTTTTCCCCGATATCCCCTCCGCTTTCAAAAAAGGCGATGTGCTGATCTTAAAATATCATATTGAACAGTGATCCAATATTTGAGGATGTACTGCACGAATGTTTATACGATTTCAAAGTCTTCACACATCCTTATTTACCTTTCACTGTTCACTATTCACTATGCGGGATTAATATTTGCTTGGCTTGGTCCCTGACAAGACAATATTCCAGTCTTTTCCGAAGTTCCCGGAGTGATAAATACGATCGTAAGCACCAACGTATACCTGGCTGCCGTCGGCACTGCAGGCCACGTTAAGGATGGGATACTCGGACCCGAGTTGCGTAGCAATGTTCGAAGTGTTCTTGTCAATGGCTCCCATTAAAAAAAATAGGGAACCGAAAATCACCATCCCCAAGACAATACCCAACATGGTTTCTTTTGTAATTTTCATCATATCTCCTTTTCAATGGTTATGCTCCTTTTGGCGAATACGGGATTTCCTTCATTTTCTTTGAGCATGCAAGGCTCCTTATTCCCCAAAATCTATTGATTCGGGTAATCCGTAGATCCGGGGATGATCCACAAGCAGGTAGAAAGCATTAAGACCACCGGCCAGGGTTTCATCCGCGCCATAAAGATAAGCGTCGTCTTCGCCCCTTTCATGTAGTTGCCGGACACGCGCTTTGGCACTTATGATCAGCTCGCTCACCGGACCGAACCGGATCGAATCGGTCGGGCAGGCCTGGGCGCATGCGGGTTCCAGTCCCTCGCTGATCCGATCATAGCAGAGCGTGCATTTTCGGGCGATTTTCAGAGGAGGGATGAGATGAATCACTCCAAAAGGGCACGCATCCACACACAGTTTCATCCCCTGGCACACGTCCGGCTGAATCACCACCGTATCGAATTCTGTGCGAACAATAGCACCTGTCGGACAAGCCTTTAGGCATGCAGCGCGCACGCAATGTTTGCATACGTCACTCATCATGAGCCACCGGTTTTGGCGGCGGTCTTCACTGAATTGTTCGATGAATTTTACTTGGCGCCAGTGGGCGTTGTCCATCCGCCGGGTATTATCATAGCTGTCACCCGTCATTTCAGTGGCCCCATTGCCGCCTCCGCGAAGCCTGTTCCACTGTTTGCAGGCCACTTCGCAAGCCTTGCAGCCGATACAAACCGTCGTGTCCGTATAAAACCCCATGCGTTGTCGTGTCCGGCTTTGCGTCATCATATCTTCTCCACATTGCACAGAAAGGCTTTGGCTTCGTGAATACTCACGTTGGGGTCGCCGACCATCGGCGTGAGTTCATTGACCACATCTCCCGTCACGAGTCCCTGCCAGCCCCAGTGCCAGGGCATACCCACCTGGTGTAACATTCTACCTCCGATCCTGAGAGGCCGCAAGCGGTATGTCACGAGCGCCCTGGCCCGGATCCGGCCCCTTGCCGTAGTGATTGCGACCCAGTCCTTACTCTGTATCTCCTTTTCCTTGGCGAGCTCGGGGCTCAGCTCTATAAACAGTTCGGGCATGAGCTCCGTGAGCCACGAATTCCATCGGCTCATGGCACCTGCGAGGTAATGCTCCGTGAGCCGATACGTCGTGATCACGTAAGGATAGCGATCGTCAAAGACAGCGGCGAGCAGGTTATCTTTTCGGTCCCAATACTTTAAAACAGGATTTGTCTGCTGCCCGTAGAAAGGGTTCTTTATCGGCGACTCCGCCGGCTCGTAGTGGGTCGGCAAAGGGCCGTCAACAAGACCGGCCGGAACAAAAAGCCATCCCACTCCGTCCGGCTTCATGATGAACGGGGCGCTGCCCGAATGGGCATCCATTCCCCTCCCCTCCGGATCTCCGGAAACTTCGGGTGGTTTGTCAACAGGAAAATCCGGAACGTCCATTCCTCTCCATTTTCCGTTTTCCCACCATACCCATTTCTTGCGTTCGCTCCAGGGGAGCCCTTTTGGATCCGCCGAAGCGCGGTTGTACAGAACCCTGCGGTTCGCCGGCCACGCCCATCCCCAGTTCAAGTGAGCGCCCATCATCCCGGGTGGATCCGGTTCCCTTCGCTTGGCGAGATTCTTTTTCGGGGCTGGAAAGACGCCGCAGTAGATCCATGATGCGCAAGTTGTCGAGCCGTCGTCCTTCAATTCGCCGCTTCCCGTGAGGTGATGCTCCGGATTACCGGTATGATAGCCGTTGATTTCTTTAAGAATCTTCTCGGCATCCGGCTCTCCTTCCACTTCAGGCGGTTCAATGGGCTCATAGCTCCAAACCAGGTTCCGGATCCCCTGGTCTTGAGGCCGGTTGCTGTCTTTGTACATTCTTTTCAGCCGCAGCCCGAGTTGATAGGTAAACCAAAGATCCGAGCGGCATCGACCCGGCGGAGTCAGGGCCCTGGAATGCCACTGGAGCATGCGTTGGGTATTGGTGAAACTCCCCTCACACTCCGCCACTTGCGACGTCGGAAAGAAAAACACCTCCGTCCGGATTTCCTCGGGTTTGATCTTACCTTTCATCACCTCCGGCGACTTGTTCCAGAAAGTCGCGGTCTCCGTGATGAAGTTGTCTTTGACCACCAGCCATTCAAGATTCTGCAGGCCTCTGCGCTGCAGGCTGGCGTTGATGGACGTCGCCGGATTCTGACCGATACAAAGCACTCCCTTCACAAGCCCTTCTCTCATGGCCACAAACATCGGCATGTGCGAGTGGTCACCGATAATCTTCGGATGCCAGTCATAACCGAAGTCGTTCTCGGGCACAGCCATGTCTCCGTACATGGATTTAAAATAAGATACCAGAAACTTGGGCATGTTAGCCCAATAACCCGCGACAGACGTTTCCGAAGCCAGGTAGTCTTGCAGCGAGCCATGGTTCTTGAGGGCGGAGGGAGCCGGCATATACCCATGAATGCTGTGATACAGAGTTGGAATGTCGGTGGACCCCTGGATGGAAGCATGTCCCCGAAGCGCCAGCACACCGCCGCCGGGCCGTCCGATGTTGCCGAGAAGAAGCT
>CAYUCJ010000409.1:0-3085 GCA_964443285.1 uncultured Desulfobacteraceae bacterium
TGGGCAACCGGTCCTATTCCATCATAGGCCAGGGAAGGATCGGCGCCATCCTGGAGCAGCGGCCTGAAGAAACCAGGGTCATGCTGGAAGAGGCGGCCGGCATCACCAAGTACCGGAAAAAGGTGGAAATATCCCAGAGGAAAATGGCGCAGACAGAGACGAACCTGCAGCGTGTGGAAGATATCCTGGGAGAAATCCGGCGTCAAATACGGGCTCTCAGACGTCAGGCCGCGAAGACCCGCCGTTACAAGACCATCACGGAAGAAATCCGGCGGTTGGAACTGACACTCATTGCCAACACCTATGCGCAGTTGGAAGAGACCTCCGGGGCCCGGGATAAATCCACGGAAGACCTGCTCCGGAAAGAAATGGGCAAGACCACCGAGTTGTCCAATCTTCAGGCTCGACTTGAATCCATTGGGCTGGAGCTGGATGAAAAGGACGAAAGCCTGGGCAACCTGCGCAGGACCTACGAACGGTTGCTCGAGCGCGTGCACAGAAAAGAGTCCAATATAGAGGCCCTTGCAGGCGAGATAAGAATGCAGAAGGACCTGGAACTCCGACTTCTCCAGGAAAAAGAAGAGGTAGGGAAGCGACTCTCCAACCTGGGAGAGACACGCGACAGGCTCGATGCCAAGATTCACGACATGAACGCCACCTTCGAGGATCTGGAGTCCGGTATTTCAATCAGCGAAGAGCGGTGCAGCACAAGGCGCAATTTTCTGAGGCAGGTCCGGGAGGAATACGAAAAGGCACGGTCGGCGGTCAGCCGGGGGATCAACCGGGAGACGGGATTGAACCACGAATCCGAGTACCTGACCAGGGCATTGGGTGAAATAACCGACACTCGGTCCCGCCTCGATCGGGAACGGCTGGAAGTTGCAGCCAAAATAGAAAAAGCCGCCATGGCATCCGAGAGAAAAATCGCCGCCAGAGACGCGGCCGACCATCACCTCCGTGAAATCGACTCCCACATGGAACAGAAGGGCCTCAGCCATGAAAGCATGGTGGGGACCAGGGATGGCCTGCAGGCTGAACTTCGATCGGCAGAGACGGAATTGAGCGTGTGCGATTCCCGGTTGTCCAGTCTCGAAACCCTGACAGCCAATTTTGAGGGCTACCAGCAGGGCGTGCGGAGTATCATGAAGGCCAAAGACCTGGAACCCAACCGCCAGGGTCACATCATGGGACTCGTTGCAGATGTCCTGCAGGTCGACACCAAATACGAGCAGGCCGTCGAGGCCATTTTGGCTGATCAACTGCAGTACGTCATCGTCGAGACCCAGGAAGACGGCATGCTGGCCGTGGACTATCTCAAAGGCAGTGCCAGAGGCAGGAGCAGCTTCGTTCCCCTCAGGGAACTCAACGGCAACGGGGTTGGAAACAGCGGGCATCATGGACCCCACCCCCTTCTCAGAGACCTCATCACCGTGCCGCAGGACTATCGGAAGGTAACCCATGCGCTCCTGGGAGACACCATGGTCGTTGACAATCTGCAGGAAGCCCTCTCCGTGTGGCGTGGAAACGGCAGGAATCAATGCCTCGTAACCCTGGAAGGAGACATGGTGGACCAGAGGGGCATTATCAGCGGCGGCAAACTGGCGCGCGGCAGCAGGGGACTTCTAGCACGAAAAAGAGAAATAAAGGAACTCAGGGAGAAAAAGAGCCATCTCGAATCGCAGGTTTCCAAGCTGCAGGACAGGTTGACCCGGATCGAGGAAAAAATCGAAAAGGAGAAACGCTCTCTTGAGAGACTGAAAGAAGAGAGGTGGACCTGCCAGGAAGAAATCAACGAGTTCGACAAGATGATCTTCAGGCTGGGCCAGGAGCTTGACAACCTGGAAAACCTGTCTCAGAGGATCGCCCGGGAACTGGCGGCCAAAGACGCGGAAGAGGAGAAGCAAAAACGCCGTCTTTCCGAAATCGCTGAAACCCTCAAGGAATGCGAAGCCAGCCGTGAGAAAGGAGAAGGATATTTCCTCGAAAAAGAACGCGAACTCAAAGAGTGCGAAGAGGAATATGACGGGCTGAAGGAAGAGCTGACGCGTCTCAAAGGGGACTATCGCATCCTCCAGGAAGAACAGCGGAGCCGCCTCCGCGAAAAGGAAAGGCTTACCGAATACATGGAGGAATCCGGGCAGCACCTCGAGAAAGTGAAGGAGGACATCATTGCCGGGCGTGACAGAGTAGCGGCCTGCGAAGAAAAAAAGGAGACGCTTCGCGAGGAACTGACGCTCCTGTCGGAAAGACTCGAAGCATCCCAGGAAGAACTGAATGAAGCTGAGCGTGAACGCCAGGAGTTTCAGACGCGCATCAGGGAATTGGAAGGACTCTCCCGGGAACTGCGTGATCAGATTGGAACGCTCAAGGAAGACATCAACCGGGCCAGGATGGAGGCGTCAGAGATCCGATTCAAGATGGAAGGTCTTGTGGGCCGGGTCCGGGAACGTTTCCAGATGGACCTCCGGGAAGTCTGTGAGCCGTTTCTGGAGAAAGGCTTTCAGGCGGCCGATACGGAAAGGGCGCTGGACCGGCAAAAAGAACTGCGTCAACGTTTGGGGGAGGTAAACCTGAGCGCTATCAAGGAGCATGAAGCCCTGAAAGAAAGGCACGACTTCATTCAGGGGCAGAGGGAAGACCTGCTGACCTCCATCGAGACCCTGAAGAAGGCCATAAAAAAGATCAACAAGACATCCCTGGAGAAATTCCGGGAAACATTCGAAAAGGTCGATCGGAAGCTCAAGGAGATCTTTCCGATTCTCTTCAACGGCGGAACCGCCTCCCTGAAACTGACAGACGAGGCAAACCCCTTGGAGAGCGGGGTCCTTGTGGAAGTGCGCCCCCCCGGCAAGAAGCTGAGCCATATGGGGCTCCTTTCGGGGGGTGAAAAGGCACTGGTCGCCATGGCCCTCCTCTTTGCCATTTACATGATCAAGCCGAGTCCCTTCTGCCTCCTCGATGAAGTGGACGCCCCCCTGGACGAAGCCAATATAGACCGGTTCAACGATCTGCTAAAGGAGATCAAGCGCTACTCCCAGATCATCATGGTCACCCACAACCGCCGCACCATGGAAATTGCCAACCG
>CAYUCJ010000410.1:0-3082 GCA_964443285.1 uncultured Desulfobacteraceae bacterium
CAGATGCCTCCCGAATGAGTTCTTCACCGAATGCCTCCAGGAATTCATTGAGGTCTTCTTTCCAATCCCTCATCACGTTGATGCCCTGTTTTTTCAACAACCTGTTTTCAAGTATGGAATTTGCAGGCCTCGTTGCGGGGGTCGGATATTCTTCTGTTGTGCAGGGCTCAATGGGGGCTTTTATTCCCAATTTGTCGAGTATAAAGGTCGCGTATTCAAACCTGCTGCAATAGCCCTCGGCCGTCGCGTGATAGGTCCCCCTGCCCTTCCTTTCGATAAGCAACCGGATCTGTTCCGCCAGCCGATAGGTCCAGGTTGGTGATCCGAATTGATCATCGACAACTTTCACCACTTTCCGGGATTTGGCGACAGCTGCCGACAGGATGGATTTGATGAAATTTCGACCTCCCATGCCATATAACCAGCCGGTGCGGATGATAATGTAACTTGGGGAATTCTCTCTCACGGCCTTCTCGCTTTCCGCCTTGCTCTTCCCATAGGCGGAAAGCGGTTTTTCCGAATCATCCTCAAAATAGGGCTGTGGAACAGGTTTATAACCATCAAAGACATAGTCACTGGAGATATGAACGAGCTTACTCCTGAATCTGGCAGCCCCCTGGGCAAGATTCCGTGGGCCTTCAACATTTGTCTTTCGTGTAAGAAATGTTTCAGTTTCGCAACCATCCACATCGGTGAAAGCGGCACAGTTCAGGACAACGTCGGGTGATATCTCCTGCAGGTTTTCTATGACACGATCCCAGCTTATCATATCGAGGCCACTCCGTGCAGGCGCAATCACCTTAAAATCTTGACTCAGCACCTTTCTGCATTCGCTTCCGAGCATTCCCGTACCGCCCACAATCAGTATTTTCATCCTCGAGCGCCTCCTACACCTTGATTCACTAATACTATTTTTA
This sequence comes from uncultured Desulfobacteraceae bacterium, assembly GCA_964443285.1. Lineage (GTDB taxonomy): Bacteria > Desulfobacterota > DSM-4660 > Desulfatiglandales > Desulfatiglandaceae > CAYUCJ01. The sequence goes on from CAYUCJ010000410.1 coordinate 918, forward strand.
CCATAATGAAAGAAAAAAGCCAGATATTATTCCCTTTCACGCCCCCCGCTACGTGTTCCATGCGTTTTGCCTGTCACACAACCTGCAAAAATAATTGACATTCCGCGCCGGATCAAATATTCGAAGCAAACGTTCAATTATGATGAGTAAAAAGTCCACGGACGGACTTTTTACGGTTCCATAAATCATGGAGATGCACAAATGTTGACGCCCCATTATCCTGCAACACAAAGCTATCTGGGTTTGCCGGGCTATGTGTTCACCTGGATCATCTTTACGGCAGGCATCTCTTTGTTCACCTTTGTCATCCACAGAAGATCGCTTCTGCTCCGCGCCGCCGGTGCGGACCCACGGATTTCAAATATGGGGCAGCGCATTACGGGTCTCCTCACTTTTGGGTTGTTTCAGAAGAGACAGCCCCGCTATTTCTGGGCCGGGATCATCCATATCCTGATTTTTTCGGGTTTCGTGGTGCTCGGTCTCCGCTCCCTGGACCTGATCACTCAAGGATTGGGGCTGCCCGTCCTGCTCCCTCTGATGAACACGACTTTCGGTATGGTTTACGACGGCTTGCGGGATCTTTTCGAACTCATTGTCCTTGCCGCCTGCATCTGGGCGATGCTCAGGAGAGCCTTCCTGAAACCCCAACGCTACAGGGGCAGCCATACCTCGGAGGCCTACTTTGTACTCTGCCTGATTTCCCTGCTCATGTTGACCGATATGGCCTATGAAGCAGCCGGAGTCCTTCTGGGAGAGGTAAATGGCTCGTGGCTTCCGGCATCACAATGGACTGCCGGTCTCTTTTCAGGGATGAGCAGGTCTTCCCTTGAAAACCTCTATCTTTCAGGATACTGGACGCATCTGGTGGTTTTTTTCTTTTTCCTCAATTTCCTGCCGCTCGGAAAGCATTTTCACATCATCACGGCGCTGCCCAACGTGTTTTTCAGAAAGCTCAGAAAGGGCGGCCTCAAACCGGCACGCTGGGATGTTGAAGATTTGGACGAGCTGGACACTATCGGCGTCGGAAAGATCGAGAAGTTTACCTGGAAAAACATCCTTGATCTCTATACGTGCACGGAATGCGGAAGGTGTTCGGACCACTGCCCCGCAAACGCCATCGGAAGGCCCCTCTCCCCGAAAAAACTCACCATGAACCTGAGAGATCATGCCTACCTCAGGTATCCGGTAATTGCGTCCCCGGCCAAGAACGGCGAGAAAGAACCCGGACCCATGCTGGGGGATGTCATTGCAACTGAAACGGTCTGGTCCTGTACCACATGCGGGGCCTGTGAAGAGGAGTGCCCGGTGTTCATCGAGTATATCGACAAGATCATTGACATGCGGCGCCACCTCATCGAAACCGCACGGAACCCAGCCTCCTTCAACCAGGTATTGATGTACGTTGAGAAGACCGGGAACCCTTTTGGAAAACCCGGAGCAAAACGGGGTGACTGGATTCGGGATCTCGATCTCCCCTCTGTGAGGCTCCTGAAAGAAGGCGATGAAACGGACGTCCTCTATTTTGTGGACAGCTACGGTTCCTTTGACCCTGCGGCCCAACGCATTTCAGCCGCCATCGTGAAGGGCTTCAACTTGGCCGGTGTCGATTTCGGTGTCCTGGGTCCGCTCGAGAAAGACTCGGGCCATCAAGTACGGCGGATCGGGGAAGAAGGGCTTTTTCAACTTCTCCTCGAAGAAAATTCAGAAACAATCAAAACCATTCAGTTCAACAGAATCGTCACCACAGACCCCCATGCCTTCAATACCCTCAAGAATGATTACCCAGGGGATCTTCCGGTGCTGCACTACACGCAGTTTTTTCAATCCATGCTTCAAAGCGGCCGGCTCAAACCGAGCAAGGCCCTTGAAGCCCACGAGACATACACCTATCATGATCCCTGCTATCTCGGGCGACACAATTCCATATACGCTGCGCCCAGGGACATCATCCGATCCATACCGGGTATAAACTTTGTGGAAATGAAAAAATCCGGGGACAGAAGCTTCTGTTGCGGCGGCGGGGATATCGTTCTCTGGTATGAAATCGAACAGGAGGAAGAGCGCATGGCCGTGAGAAGGGTCCGGATGGCGCGTGAGGTGGGAGCCCATGTGATTGTCACGGCCTGTCCTTTCTGTTTTATCCATTTTGAGGATGCCATCAAGTC
>CAYUCJ010000411.1:0-3072 GCA_964443285.1 uncultured Desulfobacteraceae bacterium
ACAAACCGGGAACGGGCCATCCTCTTCATCAAAAAAAAGGAGGGATAAACCTATCCCTCCTTATCTGCCAAAATTAGGGAAACCCCTCGCCCGTTTCATCTCCATCCGCTAAAGAAAGTCATTTTTGCAAGATAGCCACAATGGCGCGGAGCTGCAGATCGATGTACTTGTCCAGGGTCAAACGGTTCTTGAAATGCCATCCCTTGAGAAACCACATGTGAGCCATCATGATGATGTTATAGGCCACGAGGTCGACGTCGACCTCGTTGAAGGTCCCCTGATCGATGCCCTCCCTGATAATGTCTCCAAAAATGGTGCTCACATCCACTTCCAGCTGCATCACCCGGGTTTTCGATGTCTTGTCGAGGGAATTGGATTTCTGGTAGATCAGCAGGGCCTTTTCCTTGTGCTGATCCACAACACGGAAATAGAGGACAACAGCAATGGCGAGCTTTTCCATAGGATCTTCGATGCCTTTGATCTGCTCGACAAGGCTGTTTTGGAAGATATTCAGTACATCTTCCATGATCAACCGCATGATTTCCGTTTTCTTCTTCACATAGTGGTAGGTGACCGGCAGAGAAACGCCGGCTTTTTCAGAGATCTCCTGAATGGAGGTGGCGGTAAACCCCTTCTTGGCGTAGAGGGCGCTCGCCACATCAATGATCTTTCTCCTCACCTTGTCCGAGGATGCAATTTGATCCAGTACGGTCAGTTTTTTCCTGGGACGATCCATTGAATTCCCTTTCCAAGGAGACATCAGCCCCTGAGAAGTCAAAATACAGGAGGCCTTCTAAAAAAACCGGTGTTACGGCTGGTATTTGAAGGAGACGTTCAGCCTCGCCCGGTATGCAGTAACCTTCCCGCCCTCAATAGTCACATCCAGTTTTGTGATTTCCGCGACCCTTAAATCTTTAAGACTCGAAGATGCCGTCTCAATGGCGGTCCTCGCAGCTTCTTCCCATGATTGATCGCTTGTGCCCACCAGTTCGATGATCTTATAGGTGCTTCCAGCCATTTTTCCCTCCTTTATCAATGAGTGGTTGACGGAAGAATCTCGATGGTTTGGGAAATTCACCTCCTTTCCATGAAAAGGTTGGTCAAGGTGTTGAGAAAGGAACAGGGGTCTGCTGTTTGTTGGTGGCGTTGCAGTCGTAAACAAACCTGTGGTCGGACTTCTTAGCCTACCGATAATTATAAATGATCACGGATTCAAGTCAAGTTCTAACTCGGTCAAATCATGAATGGATCTTTTCGCTCGGAACGCTTCGAACTTGGAGGGCATTCGGCAGTCCCCAGGCATTCAGCTGTTTCACCATCCTCTCCCGATGAGTCCCCGGCCAGAAACAGCGCCCGCAACTCCTGCAGACCTTGATCGCCCCCCGGTTTTCATAAAAGACGTATTCCGGCACCCTTTCCCGGGCCGTCCCCTCGGAAACCGTTTCCAGAAAAACGTTACAGCGAAGGCACCGGAGGAACCATCCGGTGGGATCAGTTGCCAACCCGAGCAGGGAGAAGAGTTCGGCGAGCTGTTTTCCGACCGTGTCGTGCTGCAGAAAAACGGACCGGGTGTCCAGAGAAGACTTTTTTCTGTCCCGCGTGATGAGGCGGCGGTCCTCCCTGAGCAGATGTTCCAATTGCCCCGGATGATAGTGTGACTGGTAGTGCGTATCATATCCAAGGATCCGCAGCCACTTGGCCAGTCTCCCCAGCATGCTGTCTGCTACGAATTTCATTTGCACCGGACCTGATGATTTGTTACGCTCCATTGGAGCTATTATAGACAATAACCGGCCGCCGTGTGAACTGGAAACTCACCAGTGCCCGATGTTTGGTTGTGGGTGGGCACGAACTGGAAATTCACTGCTTTTTACAGCACGCTCCATACCACACGCCATCGGAAAGAATGGAGTGAAAAGCAATGGACAAAATCGTCATTGAAGGTGGCGTCTCCCTGAAGGGCCGGGTGGCCGTGAGCGGGGCCAAAAACGCCGCCCTCCCCATCATAGCCTCCTGCCTCCTTGCAGAGGGTAGACATGAGCTGGACAATATCCCCCACCTGCGGGACATCGATACCATCATCAGGATCCTTACCAAGCTTGGACTGACCTTCCATTTTGATCAAAACACCCTCGTCGTGAATTCGGGGTCCTTGGTGGCCCACGAAGCCCCTTATGAACTGGTCAAGACCATGCGCGCATCCATCCTCCTCCTGGGGCCTCTCCTGGCAAGACACGGCCGCGCCAGGATCTCTCTCCCGGGCGGGTGCGCCATCGGCGCCAGACCCATCAATCTCCATTTGAAGGCCCTTGCATCCATGGGCGTGGACATGTTCCTTGACCAGGGATATATTAACGCAGAGGTTGACAGGCTCAAGGGAGCGGATGTCTTTTTTGATACCCCCACCGTCACCGGGACGGAAAATATCATGATGGCGGCCGTGCTCGCCGAGGGAAGGACCACCCTGAGGAACGCCGCCCGCGAACCCGAGATCCAGGATTTGGCCGACAGGCTCAGGAAGATGGGAGCGGATATTGAAGGAGACGGGACCCATACCATCGCTATCCTCGGGGTAAAAGCGCTTTCTCCCGTTCACCACACGGTTATCCCGGACAGGATCGAGGCCGGGACGTTCATGATCGCATCCGCAATGACCGGTGGGGAGGTGGAGATCCTGGGTTGCAGGCCTGACCACCTGGGTGCGGTCATTGAAAAAATGGAAGCGGCGGGGGCCACTATCCAGGTGACTCCAAGTGGCGTCAAGGTGAAAGGGCCCGACGCAATCATGAGTGTGGATGCCAGGACCATGCCGTTCCCGGGGTTCCCCACCGATCTCCAGGCCCAATTCATGACCGCCATGAGTATTGCAAAGGGCTGGAGCATGATCAGGGAAACCGTTTTTGAAAACCGCTTCATCCACGTGAGCGAATTGAAAAGGATGGGGGCGGATATCGAGATCAACAGCAATCAGGCCCTCGTGCGAGGTCGTGACAACCTCCTGGCGGCGCCGGTGATGGCCACTGATCTCAGGGCAAGCGCCTCGCTGATTCTTGCGGGACTGGTGGCGGAGGG
>CAYUCJ010000412.1:0-3072 GCA_964443285.1 uncultured Desulfobacteraceae bacterium
CGTCACTCGCAACAATGCCTCCTGCCCCGGTGATTGTGATAACGGCGATTCGTTTCCCCTGAAGGAGGGGTTGATGGAGCAGTGTCCTTACCGCATGGCGCATGTGACCGTCGTTATCAAGAAAGAGAAGCCCTGCCTGTTTCAAAGCTGCCCGGTATAAATCGTAATCTCCTGCCATGCTCCCACTGTGGGATGCCGCAGCCCGGGCACCGGCCGCGCTTTGCCCTGTCTTAAAGACGACGATGGGTTTTGTTCTGACAACGCGTGATGCCAGGGAAAGAAATGCCCTGGGTTGCTCGAGACCCTCCATGTGTATGGCGATGATTTCAATGTCCGGATCTTCACCCAGATATTCGAGGCACTCAGAAAAGCCTATATCGCAACCATTGCCGATATCAATCCCTTTTCCTATTTTTTCCGTGAAGTTTCCGGCACCCACAAAAAAAAGCCCGGACTGGCAGATCATCCCTATGGGTGCTTTTTCCCGGTTCAGAGGCATAAAAGAAGTGGTGAAATTATTAAAGTTGTTGACCACGCCAAGGGTATTGGGACCCAGTATCCTCATGGAGTTCTTTCGGGCAACGGCCACCATTTCCTGCTGGAGTGCCTTTCCCCGGTCATCGGCATCGGCAAATCCCTGGCCTACCACTATGACGGCTTTCACACCGCAAATCGCGCATTCCTCAACCTGTTGCACGACCAATTCCCGTGGGAGAGTGATGACAGCGAGGTCGATCTGTTGACCCACTTCCCGGATGCTCGGATAGGCCCGAAAGCCCAGGATTTCCTTGGCCTGGGGGTTAATGGGAAAGATCTTCCCTCTGAAACCATATTGGAGCATGTTTTCCATCAAATTGTAGGAACCCGGGCCGCTCCTGCGGCTGATTCCGATAATGGCAACGCTTCTGGGTTCCATGAAGTGATGCATACGGACGTCTCTCATCTGCCCTGGATCTGTCTGTATTTCCACAGGTTGGCCATGGCCTGGGCCGCCCGTTCGGGCGTGGGATAATTGATCAGCCCACCCGCGTCTTCCAGACCCTTCACCTGGTCGTCCCAGATGCCCGGCGGGGAAAGGATACAGCTTATCAGGGGTTTTTTCTGCTCCCAGCCTTTCAGTAGACCGCTCATTCGTTCTACTGCGTCCGCGTTTGCCGAGGCAAACATCATGAACAACAGGATGGCATCCACGTTGTCATCTTCGAGGACGGCTTGCACGATTCCCGTGATGGCGGCGGAATCGTACCAGGCCGGTCCCATGTCCACGGGGTTGGTGCGAAGGGCCAGCGGAGGAAGCAGTCCATTTATTGCGGCCTGTGTCTTTTCCCGGAACCGGACAACCTTCAGGCCCGCCGCTTCGCAGACGTCGCATCCCGCCATACCGGGGCCGGCCTGGCCTGACAGAACGGCCACGCCGGGACCCTTGGGAACAGGACAACCCGCAAAGGCTTTGGCCGTGTCCAGGAGCCCCTCAGTATCAGAAACGGTCAGAAGGCCCGCCTGTCTGAGACCGCCGAGGTAGAACTCATGCCGGCCGGCAAGGGTGCCTGTGTGGGAAAGGGAGGCCTGATTGCCCATAAACGCACTTCCGGTTTTATAGACAACGATGGGTTTTCCCCCCGCATAATTTCTTGCCGCGTCCATGAGCCGTCGGGGTTCATCGATTCCCTCTATATAGAGGGCTATGGCCTTTGTGTCGGGATCATCGTTCAGATACGCCAGCATCTCACTGAAATCCACGTTGAGACGGTTACCCAAGCCAACGATCTTGCTGAAGCCCACATCCCCTCTCATTCCGAGAAACCCGATCAGATGGGACATACCACCGCTCTGGCTTACCAAGGCCACGGAGCCTTTCACGAGGAGGGAAAATTCAGGGGTAAATGAGGCATTCAGATCCCGGTGGAAGTTGATCATACCGAACGTGTTGGGTCCGATGACAGGAATGCCGGCGCTGTTTGCGATGGCGGCGATTTCATCGTGGAGTGCCTTTCCGGCAGGGTCTTCGATTTCCCTGAACCCGGCGGTGATCAGCACGATGCCTTTGACGCCCTTTTCAGCGCATTCGCGAAATACGCCGGGAACCAGCTTCGCAGGTACGACCACGATGGCGAGGTCAACAGGGCCATCGTACGCCTCAAGGCCGTTGTAGCACCTGAATCCCATGACTCTTTCCGAGCGGGGGTTCATGGGCAGGATCTTTCCCGGATACCCCCCTTTGGCCAGGCTTTTCATGACGTGAAATCCAAGCTTCCCGGGATTATCCGACGCGCCGATCACGGCGACGGAGTTGGGACTGAACAGGGCGCGCAGATTGGTCAATTTTTTGTCCATAGTGCTTTTCGCTTTTACTGCCGGGACATCGATACGAAGGTCGCGAGTGGTCCGAGGAGATTAAATTCATTCGTTTGCCGGTTTCTTGAGGAATAATGAGAATACCATTCCCACAAGCGAAATGGCTCCTGCCACCAGAAAAGGTACGGTGAAAGAGTGGCTGACGTCGGCCAGGTATCCACCCAGGGCGGGCCCCAGGGCCTGACCGATACCGAAAAAGAGGGTGATGAAACCCAGACCGGCCGGGGCCAGGCGTGGTCCGACGAAATCTCCGGCAGCCGCAGCCATGATGGTGGGTATGCTCCAGGCCGTGAGGCCGAAAAGGAACGCAGAGAGGTAAAAGCCGAACTGGACTTTCACGAGTGCATAAATGATGTAGGAAGCAGCCAGGACCAGATAGGCAAGTGCGGCCCCTTTGCTGCGCCCGATGCGATCCGAGATCCCTCCCCAGAGGACCCCGCAAAAGATGCTCAACCCTCCTACCGTGGCCCAAAGCGCTCCGGCCCATGCCTGGGAGAGCCCCATCTCTTTTACCAGGTAGGCGGCAAAAAAGACCATATAGATGATATAGGAAAGGCCGTAAAAGAAATAGACCACTCCCAGGTACCAGACCGAAGGCAGTTTGTAGATCTTGGCCCACTCAAGCGAAGAGGCTTTGCCTCCGCTCGGCGATGCTGTCCCGCCGTTTCCTTCTTGATGCATGCCGACCGGCGCCAGACCTTTTTCCTCCGGACGGCT
>CAYUCJ010000413.1:0-3042 GCA_964443285.1 uncultured Desulfobacteraceae bacterium
TAACCCGCGCCGAATCCATTGTCGATGTTGACCACCGTAACGCCCGTTGCGCAGCTGTTCAACATCCCGAGCAGGGCCGTGATCCCCTGAAAGCTCGCCCCGTACCCGACACTCGTCGGAACGGCGATGATCGGACATTCAACCAGCCCTCCCACAACGCTGGGCAACGCACCCTCCATTCCCGCAACCACCACGATCACCGAAGCCTTCCGAAGTGATTCATGGTGCGCCAGCAGCCGATGAACCCCGGAGACACCCACGTCGAAAAGGGTCTCCACACGATTTCCCATAAAGCGGGCGGTTATGGCAGCCTCTTCTGCCACGGGAATATCAGAGGTTCCAGCGCTGATGACCAGAATGGTTCCCCTGCCCCCAGGCTTGACAGTGGAATGGGCAAGAGTGAGGATCCCGGCGCGCGGGTGAAAGGTGCTCGCTGGAAATCTCTCCCGAACCCGCGCAGCTTTTGCCCGGTCCAGTCTGGTAACAAGGATGTTTTCTCCCTGGGCAGCCATCCTTTCCATGATGGCGACAATATCCGACGCGTCTTTTCCCTCCCCGTAGATGACCTCCGAATGACCTTTTCTCAGGGCCCTGTGATGGTCGATGCAGGCCAGGCCGATATCTTCGTATGGCAGGGTTTTCAGCCTCTCCATGGCCTCATCGACCGGGAGCTTGCCCTCGCTGACATCCCTCAAAAGCGCCTTGAGTCCTTTTTCTTCCAATTTCGCCTTATCTCCCGGATCCCCTCAGATGAGCCCGGCATCTTTCAACCACTTCATGGAATTCCCGGCCACGCTGGTAGTCCTGCTCAAGGCCTGGGTCAGGTGAATGACGGCCTCTGTGGGGACCCCGGAATCGATCATCACCCGGGCCCGGCCCACACAAGACCGGATCTCCTCCCATGCGCTATCCCCGGAGAGGCTTTGTACGAGCAGGATCTCGTTGTCGATCATCCCCACCAGGATCCCCGCTGTCTTCGCGCCGCCCCTTTTTTCGGGTTCCGGGAGACCATCCAGGACCTGGAGGATCTGGGAGGCCCAGATCAGGCCTGCCTTGATCTTTTCACTCTGGGAAAAGGCTACAACCGCATTCCGCTTTTCCATTTTTCTTCACCACTCATTTCTTTCTATGAACTGCTTTCGCCATGGTAGGCCTGGTACACCGGATCCCCTTCCATGAGCTGTCTCCGCATGACCTTCCCCACCAGGGTCTTGGGCAGTTCATCCCTGAACTCGACCAGTTTAGGCACCTTGTAGTGGGTCATGTTTTCTTTGCACCACGCCTGGAGTTCATTCTCGGCGATTTTTTCCAGCCAGTCCTCTCTGAGTACGACCCACACCTTGATGATTTCTCCCATTTCCCTGTCGGGCAGTCCCGATGCGGCCACCTCAAGGACCCCTTCATGGCGCCCCACCAGTTCCTCCACCTCTTTTGGAAAGACCGAGTAGCCGCGCACCTTGATGAGCTGTTTCTTGCGATCGCTGATGGTCACTCGGCCATACTCGTCCATAAAGCCGATATCCCCCGTGAAGAGCCATCGCTTTCCGTCCCATTCACGTATGGTCTCGGCGGTTTCCTGGGGTTTATTGAGATAGCCGGTCATGACCTGGGGTCCGGTCACCACCAGTTCCCCATTCTTACCCGGTCCCAGTTCCTTTGTGCCGGACTCCATGTCCATGATCTTCCATTCGGTGCCCGGAAAGGGCAACCCGATTTTCCCGATGGTACGGAAGTCGGTCAGAGGTCCTGCACAGATGACGGGTGTGCTTTCCGTGAGCCCGTATCCCTCCACCAGGACCGCACCGGTGACCTTTTCAAAACGTTCCTGAACCGGGGCATGGAGAGGACCCGCCCCGGACAAGCACGCCCTGATTTTCCCGGAAATGGGATATTTCTCGATATCCGGGAAATCCGCAATCCTCTGGAAAAGCACCTCGGCCCCGCAATAAAAGGTCTTGTCGTCAGGCGCAATATTGCAAATGGTCTTGAGAAGTTCGTCTGTCTGGGGGGGCTTTGGAAAAAGCATCATCCACATTCCGGACTTGATGGACAGATTCATGACAGTGGTCATGGCAAACGAATGGAAAAGGGGCAGGACACCCACATCACAGAAACCGTGGCCTCCCATCCAGACCCAGAGGTCGCATTGGGTGGCATTGGAAACACAATTGTGGTGAGAAAGCACGGCCGCTTTCGGCACCCCGGTGGTGCCACCTGTCATGATGTAGGTGGCCGGGTCATCAGCCGAGACTTCCACAGGTGGAGGTTCCGGCGTGACCTTCAAAAGATCCATGAACTGAACAGCATCCTTCGGCACCGGGCCGGTGGGGATTTTCTTCAGTTTTCTGCCAAGCCATTTCTTTAGGGGCGACAGTTTGACGAGATCCACGATGCTGGTGACGACGACGTGCTTCAGGGCATGATCCGCGGCAATCGGTTTGATCAGTGTCTCGTAAAGGGCGTCGAGAACGATCACAACTTTCACGCCGGTCACATCAAACTGGTGGGACACTTCGCCGGGCATGTATGTTGGATTGACACCGCTGACGATGAGTCCCAGCCTGGCGCAGGCATAGTATGCGATCACGTATTGAAACGAATTGGGCAGGACAAGGGCCACCACGTCCCCTTTGCTCAAACCGAGCTTGTGGAGGCTGGTTGCCAGGGCGTCCACGTGGCGCCCCATTTCACGGTAACTCATAAAGGTATCCAGAAACCACATGACCGGGTCATCTCCACACCGGTCGGCTGACTCCTTGAACATTTCGTAAAGGGAGATCTTTGGAAAATCGTGGTTTTTCGGGACCTGATCCGGCCATCCTGCTTCTGCGCTAAACCACGGTTTCGATTCATCCACATGGTAAGGATTATCCATTGCCGCATCCACCTCCCAGATTATAACAGTGCATGTGAAAATCCTGCATACCTCTTTTAGCGCCAAACCTCAACCGAATTTTGCCCGGTACGTCCGGAGTCGGTTTGACAACGACAAGCAGACAATCATCCTCGTGCCCCTATTGATGGAATGTAAAAAGTCCGGTC
>CAYUCJ010000414.1:0-3029 GCA_964443285.1 uncultured Desulfobacteraceae bacterium
CGTTTCGAATTACCTTCCATTTGTCAAATGCAATGTACTTATTGAATTCAGTAATGTGGTTGTCCAGTTCGTTGATTCGTCCAATAAAGTTAGCGGGCGAGAGGACTGCCCGTATGCACTTATCTATCTCTGGGGAACCATTGATAGCCTTCAGCTTTTCATCCGTGAATACCCAACGAGAAGGAAACCCCTGACCATAGGAATTGTTGATTACGACGTTATCTTAAAATGTTTTTAAGGTTTTTTATTGACCGAAGTAAAGAGTGAAAAAGGCGATCTCTATCAAAAAGTATTTGAGTTTAAAATGTTTATTATCGAGATAATATAATCAAGCATATGTGGTCAAAGATGTGTGCAGAGAGGGGAGACAGATTGGAATAGGATGGCGGGATAGAGCTTGTTTTTGGAGTAAAAGTGACCGGGATGAGAGGGCACGCATCCCGGCCTGGGACTGATTAAAAATCTATATTTTCTAAATCTGATTGAATCTCTTTTTCCACCTGATCTTCCCAGAGTTTGAACTCCTGTTCTTCAAGGTTTTTTTGCAATTGATAGTTCCAGTATTTTTCCGACTCCTGTTTCAGATATTTTTCTAAAAAAGCGTGCTCGTATCGATCCCATAAGCGTTCGTTGAGTGTCTCTAAGAGATGGTATAATTTCCAAGCGATTTGAACGGAGTATTTATTATTCATATGATTTGCCTCCTGTTTTTTTATTCCTGAAGTCTCTTTACCTTAAGAACGATCTCAGGAGAGACAGTGCGTTTATGATCGAACATGGCGTAAGTGAGGGCCTGCTCGGTGATGGTTCCGATCTTTCTGGGAATGCCGAAAGATACCTCATGTACGGCCTCGAGAGCTTTATCATCAAGGATGGGGTCTCTTGCGCCGGCCAGATTGAGATGATGGGTGACATAAAGTTTAGACTCCTGCAAGGTGAGAGGGGGCATATGGTAACGCATGGAGATGCGTTGATTAAAGGGTTCCATAACGGCAAAATCCATGACCCTTCTGAGATCGGATTGTCCGGAGAGCAAGAGGATAAAGGGATCATAGGAGTCCATTTTGAAGTTGGTGAGTAGACGAAGTTCTTCCAAAGGCCCGGTTTGTAGAAGATGAGCCTCGTCAATGACGATGAGGATGGTTTTGCCCATTTGCTCTTTAGATTCCAGGATATGGCTCTGGATCTGTGAGTATACGGCGCTTTTAGAGATTTTATGGGGGAGGCCAAGGAGTCGGTTGATGTGATTGAGAAGATCGGACCTGCTGAGAGTGGCCAGGGGGGTGTAGTAGGTTCTAAAAAGATTTTCATTGAGTTTTTGTACAAAGCTTCTCAATATCAACGTTTTTCCCGCGCCCGGGTCGCCGGTGAGGAGCATGATGCCGCCCCTGCGTTTCATATATTCGAGACGTGCCAGAGCTTCCTTAAAAGGTTCTGTTTCCAGGGCATCCCGGGGCTTGATATTCTTATCAAAAGGGAATCGTTTCAGTCCGAACCATGCGAGCATATCTTTCATGAGGTGACCCTCCCTTTGTGAAAAGAGACGCAGGTGGGGACGGATTTGGGTTTGAAGGTGCGGGCGTTTTCCCTTTTATCCACGAGATTGATCCGTCCCACCCGCAGGCCATTGTCATAGAGAAAGAGTTCCTGAGGGTCGTCGATGGTGTGTCGGATCTCGATTCGCTGTCGGATATAAGCAGGGGGGACTTCATAAATGCACCCTTTAAAACTGATAGTGGCGTCGTTATTGACCACGCGTTCATGGCGGATGAGAAAGATCTCGTCCAGTTCGGCCTTGGAAAGTCTCCGAATGGATACTCGTTCAACAGAGACGTTATACCGATCGATGGGCCTTTCTCCGACACCGGTGTGCAGCTTGTGATGATACTCATCATTGAGCCAAAGCCAGAAGGCCTCATTGAGTTCGTCCAGGCTGACGTCTTTTAAGACGCCGGAGAGGAATCGGTCGCGGACTGTGCGAAAGAAACGCTCGATTTTTCCCCGTGAGGGACTGTCATAGGGTTTGGAATGGATAAGAGAGATCCCCGCCATGGCGCAACCGCGGGCTAAAAGGTCGGAGGAAAAGCTGGCGCCGTTGTCTACATAGAGCCTTTTGGGTATCCCATAGGTCAAAAATGCATCCTTGAGAACAAGGGTAAGGGAACTGACGGTCTCTGATGCACTGAAGGCGTGGCCTACCACCATACGGGAGTGGTCATCAATGATTGCACAAAGAATGGCCTTAACGGAGCGCTTGGAAGTGCAAACCCTTGGCCCGTGCATGAAATCACAGACCCACAGGTCGTTTACGTTGTCGACCTCATAGGCCTTTCGCACATCTGTCCGAGCTTTTACGGTCAGCCATCCCTGCTCTTTTACCGTCCTAAGAAGGGTGTTGTAGTGAACCGGAGGATCTCCAAGCATCTGCTGATCCCGAAGATCTTCATACAGCTTTTGAACGGTCCAGTGGGGATAGGCCTTACATTTGATCTGAATGGATTTGAGGATCTGATCGTCAAGCCTTTTAGGTCTACCTCTATCGGAACGTATTTGTGGCTTGAGGGCGTTGAATCCGTTCTTGCGATATTCCCGTAGCCAGGACTTCAGGGTGGAAACGCTTACTTTCTTGATTCCATAATGGGGAAAGTTGTGTTCATGCTCGGCCTGTTTCCGAAAATACTCGTTTTGAGCTCTTTTCGGCTCAGCCAGAACAGGACTGATGAGTTGAAAGCGTTTCAGGGCGATTCTTTCTCTGATCTGTTCTTCCATGGGTACGTCCTCCTTTTTGTTATTTTGAAAAATGATTGTGATAGAGGCCCCATGAGTAACCCATTGAAAACAAACCCGTTAGCAATGCTCTGTACATTCTTTGACAAAATCAGGGTGCAAAGTTTCCCTGTCCCTCCCGGTTATCTTAAAAGGGGGAATGGCGGAAGGTAAGAGGAGCAAATAATGGGAATGTATGCAGGAAAAACCAGGAGGAAGGGCGTCTATTGGCGTGATTCGGGACGAAACTGGGAGGCCGTCCC
>CAYUCJ010000415.1:0-3025 GCA_964443285.1 uncultured Desulfobacteraceae bacterium
AATCCTCCAGCGTAGAAGTATCGCCTTCCGGCAGGTTGAGTTCCCTGGCCTTTAGAAGCCGGCGCATGATTTTTCCGCTTCTGGTCTTGGGAAGGTCCGGAAGAAACGCGATTTCCTTGGGGCACGCCAGAGCGTGGAGTTTCCGGCGCGCAAATCGCTTGATCTCCCTCTTCAGTTCGTCCGTGGGTTCATAGCCGTCCTTTAGGGAAATAAATGCCTTGATCACTTCCATGGCGATGGGATCGGGAATGCCGATTACGCCTGCTTCTGCGACTGCCGGGTGTTCCACGAGGGCACTTTCCACCTCAAAGGGCCCCACGAGGTGTCCGGCCGTATTGATAACGTCGTCGGCCCTGCCCACGAACCAGAAATAACCCTCCGCGTCCCGTCTGGCCCGGTCACCGGTGATATACCACCCTCCATTGAACCTGGAGTCATAGAGATCTTTTTTGTTCCAGTAGGTTCGGAACATGGACGGCCAGCCCGTCTTGAGGGCCAGGTGGCCCTCCTCACCGTCCGGAAGTTCCTTTTCGCAACGGTCATCGAGAATCGCCGCCGTTACACCGGGAAACGGCCTTCCCATTGAACCCGGCTTGATGTCCTGCATCGGATAATTCGCAATCTGTATGCATCCTGTCTCGGTCTGCCACCAGTTGTCATGAAAAGGGATTCCAAAGACCTTTTCGCTCCAGACAACCGCTTCAGGATTCAACGGCTCCCCAACGCTGCACATATATCGCAGGCTCCGGAGATCATGTTTGCGCACAACGTCTTCACCGGCTTTCATCAACATCCTGATGGCAGTGGGGGCGGAATACCAGGCGGTCACCTTGTACTTATCTATAATCCGGTACCATTGGCTCGCACCGAATCCGCCCTCATAAACCACCTGGGATACCCCGTTTGACCAGGGGCCGAAAATGCCGTAGGATGTCCCTGTAACCCATCCCGGATCAGCCGTACACCAGTAGATGTCTTCCGGGTGCAGATCAAGGACATACCGGGCTGTGGCGCAATGCCCGATGATGGCCTCATGCACGTGCACAACCCCTTTGGGTTTTCCGGTCGTACCCGAGGTATAGTGAATAATCGCATAGTCCTCTTTATCGGTTTTCCGGATGTCAAACTCCTCTGAGGCATCCTTTACCAGGCTTTCATAGCTGACCTCGTCGGGCTGGATTTCGTAGGGCACCTGTCCTCGGTTAACAATAATGATGATCTCAAGCGCAGGGAGATCTTCCTTTATCTCATGCACCATGCTTGCAAGCCGAGGCGTTGTGATAAGTACCCTGGCTTCACAGTCTGAAAGCCGATCTTTTACGGCATCGGGTCCAAAGGCGGAGAAAAGCGGGCCAATAATTCCGCCCATCTTCAAGGCACCCAGCAGACAGATGTATGTCTCCGGGATTCTGTCCATATAGGTAAATACCCGATCCCCTTTTCTGACGCCCAAGGAGCTCAGGGCGTTTGCAAAGCGATTGGTGAGCTTGTACAAATCGAGGAAGGTATAGGTCCGACTCTCCCCTTTTTTTCCCTCCCAGAAGAGAGCGGTCTTTTCTCTCCGGTCCGTTTTGACGTGCCTGTCGATGGCCTCATAGGCGATATTCATGCCTCCGTTTTCAAAACCTTCGATTTCCTTGCTGTAGTCATCCCACCTAAACGCTTCCACAGCTTCTTCGTAGCTGGTCATGTTTGGCCTGACGGTCGTTTCGTCTAATTCCGCTTTGCAGATCGTTTTGTAACCCATACAAGCACCTCCCCATTTCCTTAATACCTGGTGCCTGGGGCGGGAATCGAACCCGCATGGTAACATGTACCGAGGGATTTTAAGTCCCTTGCGTCTACCTATTCCGCCACCCAGGCAATCTCCCCATTCTTTTCTTTCAATGGTCGTCTGTCAAGCCTTATCCCAGTTTTACTCATGCGTTTCCAGGGACCTGAGTCCCATTTTCATGGGTTTCCGGATGACCATGGAAGTAACAACCAGAACGGAAAGGAAAGAAGCGCTCACAAAAAACCATAACGGCGTGGAAACCCCGGTCCCGTTCACCCGGGCCGAAAACAGCAGATAGACCGGCCCGGCCTCGAGGACGATCACCGCGGCAACGTAAAGAGTACTCATCATCATGAAGAGCAATCCTCCAAATCCCGTGGCCACCTTGGCAATATTCTCCGCCCCGAAATCTGGGTATCTCGCGCCGAGCCCCACTCCAAGGGCAACGATACCTGGAACCATGAAGAGCATCGTTACCACCGAGAGCATCATGGTAAAAGGAGTGACCTCGAGAAGCAGGTTCGTCAGCACCACGAGCACTTCCCCAAATACAAGCATCGGCATGACAAAGAGGAGATATTTTCCCCAGAGGAACCCTTTCAGGGAAAGAGGCGAACAACGTATCATCCAGTAGGCACGACCCTCTACGCTGACCGAAGGAAAGGCAAAACGGGCTGAAACGGCTGATACCACGAAACCCACGAGCCCCATATTCAGAAAAGCGAGTTCATTCTGGAGGAAATCAAGACGAATGGGGCTCCTGTCCAGGGGGAGCGCCGAGAAATTGTAGAGATATACCACCACCAGGGCTCCGAGCAGGAGCAACTGGCTCCACTGGGTGTTGTCTCGAAAAAAAGTGCGTACATCCTTCGCCATGACGGCGCCCAAATCTCTTCCAAAGGCAAAGAAAATTGCCCCGTCCAAGGCCTTGAGCATGATTTTTCCGGCCGCCCTTTTTCGTTTGGCTTCCTGGGATTTGGAAAATCCGTCAAAATAGAGCGTTACCGATGCCCACAGGTTGAATACGGCCAGCGCGCCGGCCGTTGACCAGGCCAGCCCGCTGTTGAACATCAGGGAGTTACCGCTTCCCTGCCCCAACGTACTCCAGAGTGCCTCGCCGATCCAACGGGTGGGTAGATAGGGGGAGTCCGTCCCCCGGAAGTTCGAGAGGTATTCCGTCACCGTAAAGAAGGCATCCGGATCCAGCATCCTCTCGGGCCTGAGAAAACGGAAAACGAGGTAGAGTGCGAC
>CAYUCJ010000416.1:0-3024 GCA_964443285.1 uncultured Desulfobacteraceae bacterium
TTTACATTAACAGCTCGGTTCATCATTTTGGTAAGCCTGCCCATCATGAGATACATGGTAGATAATTTCATCAATCCGAGCGTATATTGCTTAACCATTCCGATGCCCTCGGTGGATGCGGCAAACCGGCCAGCTTCCCTAGCAATATCTTTATTCCCTGTTTGGGTAATCATGGCTTCCTGGAACCGGTCAACTTGCTTTTGGCTGAACCAATGGGCTTGGTCTTCGGCCTCGTACAGGGTCATTCCGGAAACCTTTAATAGAGTATTGATGTCTACGCTTGGATGGTATTTCCCAAGGTAATCAAGGTAGACCTTGACAATGCGGCTATTATATAGAGGCTTGGTATCGTTCATTTGTTTCCAATCACTTCGGTCTTTAAATTGCATCGGCCAAAAGGGCCGTTAGGTTGAGCATTTTGGAAACACTCACAAATGCAACAGGGCGTTTTTTGTTCATTTTTCTTGGACAATATGGCATAAAACAAACAACCCATCAAGAAAAAGGATTATCGCAGAAGGAGTTGATAAGTGCCAAACAAGCATAATTATCTAATGGAAAACCCAGAAGAAAATCTCCGTTTGGAAAGGAAAACAAGAGAAAAATCAGTAGTGAATCAAGCAACTTGGTGTGGTATCAAACCAGGGATGCGAGTCCTGGACGCAGGATGTGGACCCGCCAAGACAACATCTATACTCAACGGAAAAATTCAACCTGGCGGAAGTATAGTTGGGGTGGACTATTCAGAAAAGCGAATCAAATACGCGAAAGAAAAATATGGTAAGGTTCCCACTGTCGAATTTTGCGTTCATGATCTCAGATATCCTTTGAAAAATATCGGTTTTTTTGACCTCATTTGGGCACGTTTTGTTCTTGAATATAACAAGGTCGAAAGCTTTGAAATTGTGAAGAACCTGACTTCTAACCTAAAGCCCGGAGGGTGCCTTTGCCTGATTGACCTGGATTATAACTGCCTGAGCCATTATGAACTCCCGGATAAAGTAGCAGCTAAGATCTTGAAGATTTCGGAAAAACTGGAATTGGAATATAATTTCGATCCCTACATTGGCCGAAAACTCTTTTCGTATCTCTACGACCTGGGATATGAAAAGATTGAAGTGGACATCAGAGCTCACCACCTGTTCTATGGCAGAATTGGTGAGAACGATATCTTCAATTGGCAAAAGAAGATGGAAATGGCGACAACCGTAGGGAAAGGACTATTCAATGACTACCCCGGCGGAACAAACGCTTTTAGAGAGGACTTCGGGCGTTTTCTCATAGACCCTAGACGCTTTACCTACACTCCGCTCATTCTCTGCAAAGGGACAAAACCCGCATGAACCAAAGAATGGTTTCTGCCCTTAACAAATTCGCAGTCGCTCGTGCATGTATTCCATGAAGGCATCGCCATAATCGACACTGAGCACCCACATTTGATACGTTTTTTCACAAGAGACGCCTTTATTCTCAAGGTAGTGGGTGGGGTAGCACATCACCGGGATATTTTCCATGCCATACCCTTGGGCAAGTTGAGATATAGCCTTATGAAGGATTTTCCACGGCAATTCTTCGTTTCTGAGGACGATGACCTTGATACAATTTAGCAGTTCAGATAAATTCAGCCCCCTGTCCGAGTGATCGGTGACAAGGACGGCCATGAGTTGTTCCCGCTGCTTGAGAGCATACACTTTCATCTGGCGGAGAAGCCCCTGCCGGGAATACATCGCTTCCAATTCATCATTGATATTCTCGCTGGTGTCAATAGACATGGCATCAAGGAGCAACCCCCCAGAATTTGTTTCATAAAACTCCCTCAGGGTCTCCCTGTCAGCGTTCATCAGTGGTCCCAGACGCCAGCCCGCAGGCAGACGGACATTCAGGAAACGATTCCCGACCGAAATGTACGAAAATAAGTCAACGGAGCAGGCTTGAGTGTTCTTCATACGTTTGGCAAATCGCCCAAAAACGAGGTTGGGAAAGCGGTTTTCTGGTCGGAAACAGGTCATGGCATATTTCATTTTGGATGATTGGAGTCTGTGCATATCGTTCAGATAATGCATGGTCTGCCTCAGAACCATAAGTCCGCCCATCTTGTTTCCGAGGGAGCGGCCGGAATGGTGATGAATCAACCAGGTCGGATCATAGGCCCAGACGATTGAGTGGTATCCGTAAATCGATCCGCCTTTTTGATAGAGAAAATGTTGCAGAATTGTGGAGTTGTCTTTGTAGAGCTTACTACAGTTCTCTTTGAATTCCTTTCTGGAGGCATGGATACACTCATATTTCTTTGGATACACGAATCCTGTGGTAAAAAAGAATTCCCAGAGTGCTTCAGGGTCTATTTCACACGAGACAAAGGCGCAAGAATCGAGCCCGTTCTCCAATATCTGGTTGAGTCGCGTGTAATCATCAATCGTCGCGTCAAGGATGGCTATTCCACAGCGCAAGCGCCTATCGCCATTTTCCATTCTGTATACCACTTGCACTGAGCACGTCATGACCTTGGTTCCTGCATAATGGATGTTAAGCACAGGAATCACCATCCCCGGCATGAGGAGACAATCACATGCATCTTCGTGAACAGAGAAACCTGACGTGCACAAGTCATGAATCTCCATCTGCATGTGACTATGCAACAAAGGATGTTCAAAACGTATGGTCGGTGGCGGGTTTAATTCCAGACGCGGGTTGCGGATCTTCCGCTTCTCAAACACGTGGGCTTCTTTTTCCGAAGGATTGAGGATGACTTCAGATTTCCCGGAGTCCCTTCCAATCCGGAGGCAGGTACAGATGCCGGAAAAACAGAGAACGCCCTTTTCCCTCAGTTCCACGTCGACGCTTTTCCCGACTTCGAGGATGCGCTGATTGAAGAGGTATTCCCCTTCTAAACATACGCGAAAGCCTGTGGGACTGAAATCTCTGAGTTTTCCCCTGAGGGTTTGCCCCTTTGTCCGGATTTCAATGGAGATTTCCGAACAGGGATACCGTTTTTCCTGTCGCCTGGAAATCACGTAGCTTATG
>CAYUCJ010000417.1:0-3022 GCA_964443285.1 uncultured Desulfobacteraceae bacterium
TCGGTGAGAGGGACGGGTGCATTGGGGCCATGAGCGGTTCGTGCAAGCTCCTGAATGAATCCTTGGACCCCGAGATCGTCGAGACCTTGAACAGCAAAGGTGTGGCGGTCATCCCCATCCCAAAGTCCCGGATACTGAGGGGGAAACTGGCCATGAAATGCTGCCAGCAGTATGCCCTGCAGGAATTTGAGGAAAACATCGTGCTTCTGGATACGGGCCACGCCAAGCTGATGACCCCTTTCTTTCCCTTGGATGCACTGCGGGAGATCCCGGGATTTGAATACGCCCGTTACGAGGATCCTTATGCGGGGGGCATTGGAAACTCCATTCGCTACGTGGGTATGGCGCCAAGGGATGATGCATTGAAGGTGGACGGTATCGCCAACCTCTTCTGCGCCGGTGAAAAGGCCGGACTTCTGGTGGGGCATACGGAGGCCATCTGCACGGGAACCCTTGCCGGATACAATGCCGTCCGATACATCAGGAAAGAGAAACCTATGGTCTTACCCACGAGCCTGGCCACTGGTGAGGCGATGCGCTTCGTCCGCACCCAGATGAGGGATGATGGAATCCTGAGCCTGAAATACACCTTTTCCGGATCCGTATTTTTCGAGCGGATGGAATCACTCGGACTCTATTCCACGGATACAGAGGAAATTGGGAAGCGGGTTGATGCGGCCGGAATGAACGGGATTTATGCAGAGTAGGGAGAACCGGATCGTCCCAAAATCCGCGTGGAATTACTAACCTCTTCTGAAAGGCGGTGCAGTCGGTCTTCAATGCCATTCAGATTTGTATGCTTCATGTGGATATGGGCACGCTGTTAGGTTTTTAGGTTGACGTATGGAAAAGGGGTCAACCCGTTAACGGGCTGACCCCATTCCCTCTTTCCACTTCCTGAAGCCCAGGCCGGAGTGTGTCTTTTCACCGTTCGATGATAAGATCCGGCCTGACGTTCAACTTGTTTCCCTTATATCATGTTATCCGGTCCAAAAAGAGTAGATTTTGCATTGACATGTAAAATATCCGGTATAATATACAATTCATGGTGAGTCATCCAAGATTCCTCGAAAACATATTGCAGGCCGATGCCTCCCGGGACAAGGTCCGCTTGCTGTTCGGAGCGCGGCAGACCGGCAAGTCCACATTGCTGCAGCGGATCGCAGATGCGAATGCGCGGGTCTTCAATCTCCAGGAACGCCGGACACGGCTGGACCTGGAGCGCGATCCGCATGTGTTCACCCAGATCCTGGAAGCCGACAACAGGAGCCCGGCAGTCGTATGCGTGGATGAGATTCAGAAGGTGCCGGTTCTCCTGGATGAAGTCCAGTATCTGTACGACACCTATCCCGATCGTTTCCGATTCCTGCTGACCGGAAGCTCGGCAAGAAAACTCAAGACCTCTTCGGCTAACCTCCTGCCGGGCCGGGCTCATCTTTTCAACCTGTGCCCGTTGCTCCTCCGGGAACGGCAGGGTGCATCGGAATCTCGGGTTTTTCCGATAAAGACGGAGTCGATCGAAACCGGTTTCCCGGAACCCACGCTGGAGGACCTGTTGCTTTTCGGCAGTCTGCCCGGAGTAATCCTTGAGCATGAAGAGACCAAGGTCAGGACCTTGGAGAGTTATGTGGACCTCTACCTGGAGGAAGAGATCCGGCGGGAGTCGCTGGTGCGTAACGTAGGAGCCTTTCAGCAGTTCCTGGAACTGGCGGCAACAGAGTCGGGCCGCATCATCAACCTGACCAATATCTCCCGGGAAAGCGGTGTGCCCGTTGCAACCTTGCGCACCTACTACCAGGTGCTGGAAGACACCTTCGTGGGATATCGCATACCCGCTTATGGTGCCGCAGGACGCAAGCGCGTGCTGACAACACCCCGTTTTCTTTTCTATGATAACGGGGTTCGGAACGCTGCCGCGCGCTACCGTTTTTCAACCGATCTGTTGAAAATCCAGATAGGGCTGCTGTTTGAAAACTGGGTGGGACAGGAGTTAGTGCACCGTTGCCTTTATGCCGGCCGGGCCTATCGCATGAGTTTCTGGCGCACATCACATGGCGCGGAAGTGGACTATGTGCTGGAAACCCCTGATGAGGCCATCCCGATTGAGGTAAAGGCCACGGGATCGCCTTCTCTGGCGGACGCCTCGCACCTGAAGCTGTTTCTTGAAACCTATCCGCAACGGGCGCGACGCGGTTTCATCGTCTGCCGTTGTCGGGAGCCGCGGCGACTGGCGGACAATATAGAGGCTGTCCCCTGGAAAAGCTTGTAGATGTGAAAGAAAGCGTTGGTGCCATTCCCTGAAGACCTTAGCGCAGTAAGTCTTTTCGGCCTTCGATAATAAGATCCCGTCTCACGCTGAACTTGTCAAAATGAACCACCCCGCAGCCGGCAGCGGCGCATCCCTCTGTTGTCATTCCGGAAAGCCCGCAGTGCTTATCCGGAATCCAGATTGCCGCTTGCCGATTGGGGTCGAGGACAGGCTTCGCAGGAATGACCGAAGAGTAGCAAGCGACAGGGTATTTAACCCGGTGTAGAAAGGATCCGGCCCCATTTCGGCCCATTTTCAGGAATAACCGCGTCCAAGACTACGTCGGTTCCGCTGTTTACTAAAAATATGTATGACCCCTTTTACGCACGCACAGCCGATTGGAGAGAATTTTCAATGGATACAAGCCCTGAAGCATCCGCCATGTCTTCAAGGCATTCCTTCCTTGCTCTTTGCTTCCATTCGTAAGGGACCCGGCGGGCATAGCCGTGGACCGTCTGTTCAGAACATTCCTGTCTGCCGGAAAGATTTGACGCTCTGGGTGCAATTCACTCCACTCGAACAATCGTGAGGGCCATCATTCTGAGGCCGGTTCTCCGTAAACCAGTCGATCAATTGCCTGGCAATGCTGATTTTCGGGGGGACGGGAGGGAGGTTGTCCGCTGAAAACCACCCCGCATCGGCAATTTCAGAAGGATCGGCGATGATCTCTCCTTTCGCGTATTCAGCGGTAAAGGCGATCATAAGCGAATCCGG
>CAYUCJ010000418.1:0-3021 GCA_964443285.1 uncultured Desulfobacteraceae bacterium
GCCATTGCCTGCGGCAATACCTTCGTGGTGAAACCCTCACCCAGGACGCCCATGAGCCAGACCAAGTTGTTCGAGATGCTGGATGACGTGGGACTGCCGCCCGGTGTCGTCAACATGGTTCACGGCGGGGCGGAAATCGCCAATGGTTTCATGGAACACCCGGACATGAAGGGGGTTACCTTTGTGGGGTCCACGCCGGTGGCCAAACACATCTATCGGAAATGCGGAGAGAGGGGGAAGCGGGTCATTGCCCAGGCCGGTGCCAAGAACTTCATCGTCATCATGCCGGATGCGGAGATCGACAAGGCCATGGTGAGCCTGATCGCTTCCTTTTTCGGGAATGCAGGTCAGAGATGCCTGGCAGGAGCCAACCTGCTTGTGGTGGGAGACGACAAGACCTACAGAAGCGTTGTTGACAAATTCAGGGATGCCGCGGCCGCCATCACGGTTGGTGACGGTCTCGACGAGTCCGTGCAAATGGGACCGGTACAGAATGCCGAGTCCAAACAGCGGATTCTCAAGATGATGGAAAAGGGGATCGCCGAAGGGGCCAAGCTGACTCTGGATGGAAGGAACCTCAACCTCGTCGGGGACCTCCCGGGGGACTGTTTTCTGAATCCTTCGGTTTTCGAAAACGTGACCCCGGAGATGAGCCTGGCCCAGGACGAAATTTTCGGGCCCGTCGCGAGCGTTATGCGTGCCGGGGACCTGGATGAGGCCATCGACATCGTCCACTCGGTTCCTTTTGGGAACTCCGCGGCCATATTTACGAACAATGGAAAATGGGCAAGACAGTTCCAGCACGATGTGGTGGCCGGAAATATAGGTGTCAATGTGGGTATTGTTGCACCCATGGCCTTCTTCCCGTTCGGCGGCATGAAGGATTCCTTTTTCGGCATCCTTCACGGCCAGGGTCAGGACGTGGTGCGGTTCTTTACCGAATGCAAAGTCGTTATTTCAAGGTGGTTCTGATGAAACTGAATACCATGGCTGCAGTAATGAGCTTTGTCTCAAGGATAGAAAACGAGTCCGCATCGTTTTACGAAGGGTGTGCAGCGAAATTCCCCGAGCTGAAGGACGCCTTCCTTTCCTGGAGCAAGGAAAACAGGAAGTTCGAGAAAAACGTAAAGCGGACCTATTTCGGGGTGATTACCGATACCCTGGAATCCAATTATGCCTTTGAAGGCCTGGATACCGACGACTATGGTTTCGAAACGGACGTCCCGGAGACCGTCTCCGGGGCGGTTTCGAAATCCAGAGAGGTGGAGAACAAGATCAAGGCGTTCTATCTCAAGGCGGCGGGACTTTCAGACGGCCTGATGGCCGATGTCCCGAGGCTTTTCAAGAAAATAGCGGGGAAAAGGGAAGATCGCCGTCTTCCCGAATGATCTCCCCGGGGCTTCACGAGACTCAAATTGCCCCAACCCTGTTGATCGTCACTTTCCGGTGAACGGGGTTGGGGTTCTTTTATCCGAAGACCCTCCCATAGCCCTTCGAGCCAATTTCAAAACGCCCCCTTTTCCCCAATCTCTGCGTCAGGCTCAAGTTTTAGTCTTCGAAATATTCAATATATTCCTGTGGTTAAAATCATCGCCTTCCTTGACGTTGGAGAAGATTGAACATTCTGAAACTGGCTCCTTCTTTTTCGATCATTCTACCAGACGGATGGTTGCGTCGGTTCACCGGACTGGAAGACGTTGATGGGCGCTACGCCCACGACGAAAAGGGCGGCTCAGTGTACCCTCCACATATTCGTAGTGGGCGTAACAGGCTGCTCATAATCCTTTCAACGCGCGAAACACCCAATAAAAAAATCAAGGAAGTGGACATGGGGCTTGACACGTTGCATGCTTTCTGCAATAGTCCGTCAGTGCTTTCCTTAGTTCTTTGGCTCCAAAGAGTTATAATACCCGGTTTAATGTATCCTCATCGTCGTTTTTTGTATTGCAAGACTTGATAGTCTTCAGTCGCGTCGCTTTGTGACCCTTTTGGAAAAGTCGCGTCCAATCGCGGGCGGATGGTAGAGCGGAAATTCGGTAGTTCGGTAATTGGAATACCCTTGATGTCTTCAGTGGGATCAAGTTTGGCAAAAACCAATCAAAGGAGGAGCGCAGATGGACATTATCAGAGAGGTTGATGGGAGATTC
Source organism: uncultured Desulfobacteraceae bacterium (assembly GCA_964443285.1). Taxonomy (GTDB): domain Bacteria; phylum Desulfobacterota; class DSM-4660; order Desulfatiglandales; family Desulfatiglandaceae; genus CAYUCJ01. Next base: position 2,148 of record CAYUCJ010000418.1, read on the forward strand.
GAGCTGACCCAGGAGCTTCCACGGAGCCAGTTCTACAACCGGGACCTTGCCCCGGTTCGCCTGGAAAAAAGGACCTGGGGCTACTATGAGTATTGTGCCATGTGGGTGGGCATGAGCGTCTGCGTTCCCACGTGGATGCTCGGGGCAAGCATGATAGCCGCAGGTTTCGATTGGTTGACGACCATCTTCACCATTTTCCTGGGCAACGTTATCGTACTGATTCCCATGGTTTTGGACTCCTTTGCCGGTGCCAAGTACGGTATCCCCTTTCCCGTGTTCTTAAGGTCGGCTTTCGGCCTTTTCGGGGCCAATATTCCGGCACTGTTAAGAGGGATTATCGCCTGCGGGTGGTTCGGCATCCAGACCATGATTATGGCCTACGCCATCGATGGGATCTTCATGAAGCTTTTTCCCTCCTTCGGCAATTTAAGTGGCACTGTGCCGTTTTTCGGACTCCCCACTCACGTGGTGCTCTCCTTTTTGCTTTCCTGGTTGATGACGGTTATTATTTGTTACGTCTCCCCACCCTGGAAGGCCTCACCCGGAATCCGGTGGCTCAATAACCTGGCCTCGCCGATTCTCCTTTTCATCGGCGTCATGCTCCTGATCTGGGGCGTATCCAAAGCGGGCGGATGGGGGCCCATTTTGAACCAGCAACGCACGGCATCCTGGTCGAAATGGCCGGCATTCTTGACCGCCATGGTGGCCTACTGGTCGACACTGGCCCTTAACATCCCGGATCTGACCAGGTTTGCCAAGAACCAGAAGGTGCAATATCTGGGGCAGACCCTGGGGTTGCCGCCGACCATGACGCTTTACTCTTTTATCGGTGTGGCGGTCACCTCGGCCACTGTTGTTATTTACGGATCAGCCA
>CAYUCJ010000419.1:0-1646 GCA_964443285.1 uncultured Desulfobacteraceae bacterium
CCTTTCGGGCCGCGTAAGCTCTTGACAAATCCGCTTTTCTTCAAAGGGATAATCAGTTGTTCCAGGTATTTCACCGAGATATCCTCCCGCTTTGCGATCTCCCCGATCTGCACAGGGCCCTCTTCATAGCGCGAGGCCAGATCCAGCATCAACCTGGTTCCGTAGCGACTCCTGGTGGACAGTTTCATAGAAAAGACTCCTCCTCATGCAGCCGTCTGTTCCTTCCAGATGGGAGACATGGCACGCAGTCGTTCCACAACAGGAGGGAATTTTTCCAGCAGGTAGCTTATCTCATCGGCGTTGTTGTTTGGCGCCAGGGTAAATACAATGGAGCCCTGAGCCAGAGCCGCCTCGGTCCCGATGGCCACGAGGACGGGTGACGTCTTGAGGGCCTTGGAGGCACAGGCGGATCCGGTATTCGCATAGATACCCTCCCGGCTCAGCATAAAAATGAGGGCTTCCCCCTCGATGGCCGCCACGCAAAAACTGGCATGGCCCGGCAGCCTGTTTTCAGGGTGTCCCGTAAGCTTCACCTGTTCCACCCTCTTCCTGATACCTGAGATGATCCGGTCTCTCAACTCCCTTGCGTGTTTCATGTTCGCCGGCAGCTCTTCAACGGCCAGTTCCGCCGCCTTACCGAGGCCGATGATTCCGGGGATGTTTTCGGTTCCCCCCCTCCTGCCGCTTTCCTGGATGCCTCCCTGGATGAGGGGCATGAGCCTCAGGCCTCCCCGGAAATAGAGGGCGCCCGTCCCTTTCGGTGCCCCGAAGGAAACCCCTGAAAGCGTCAGCAGATCCACGCCCAGATCGTCCACATTCACCGCGATATTCCCGACAGTCGCCACAGCGTCCGTGTGAAGCAGGACGCCTTTCTCTTTGCAAACAGCGGAAATTTCAGGAATGGGTTCTATGGTGCCGATCTCATTGTTTGCGTGCATGACGGAAACCAGAACGGTCTCTTTACGGATGGCCTCACGCAATTGTTCAGGGTTTACCATTCCAAAAGCGTCCACCGGCAGGAAGGTCACTTCGTAGTCCATTCTCTCAAAAAACCTGGCCGCGTTCAGAACGGAATGGTGTTCAATGGAGGATATGATGATATGATTTCCCTTCTTTCGATGGGCAAGGGCCACACCCTTGATGGCAAGATTATTGGCCTCGGCCCCGGAGGAGGTGAAAATGATTTCCTTCCCCTTGGCACCAATCAGACCAGCCACTTTTTCCCTCTGCTCTTCCATGGCCTGCTTGACCTTTGACCCCATATCATAAACGGTTGACGGGTTCGCAAACCGTTCGCCGAAATAGGGAAGCATGGCTTCCAGGACAGCCTTTCTCACCGGCGTCGCCGATGCATGATCCAGATAGACTTGTTCCATGGCGTCCCTCACTTCTTCTTCTTGATATACAGTTTGTAACAATCCTCGTCTTCCTCTATCCCGAGAAACTCCTGCCCGCATTTTTCACACCACGCAGGAATGTCTTCAAGCGCCCCGTCATAATCCGTCAGGACCTCGAGTACCTGTCCCTTTTTCAGACAAGCCAGCTTTTCGCCCGGCTCCAGAAGGTGCAGAGGGCACATGCGGCAGACGAGATCCAGCGTATCGTCGGCATGCTGATTCGCAACAAATTTCATTTTCGTCTCCTTT
>CAYUCJ010000419.1:1746-3008 GCA_964443285.1 uncultured Desulfobacteraceae bacterium
TCCTGTCAAGGAGAAAAAACGCGATCTGATTCCTCAGATCGTCATCAACCTTCCTTGTCCAGAAGCCTGGTCAGTTCTTGGACACTGTTGGTGGGCAGCTTGCAGGAGTGGTCGATACAGACGTAGGCGGTGGGTCTGCCTTCAATTTGTTTCATGGTTAACAGAAAAGGGGCCATCTCCGCCAGAGTTCGGTGGATCTCCTCATTCCCCGTGACGACAACGATCTTGTCGGGAATGAACCGTGAATAGACCGCCTTGAGCATCGCCAGGGTTCCAGGAGCCTGCTTCGGGCCGGCGATGACCACCTGAAGGGGTTTTCCAAGGGCAAAATCCAGCACGCTGAGCATCCCGGAAACGGCTTCCGGGACCCTGGCCATGTGCGTTCCAAAAGACTTCAAAGTCTTCTCAGCCGCGGCCCTGAAATCCTTTCGGTCCGTCAACTGGAGCAACCGGAGAAGGTTCATGGCCATGACCGTACCGGCTGAGGGAATCACATTGTCCTCACCCATCTTCATGCGCAGGGGTAGGAGGGGGTCCTGCCCTGCTTCCGTCAGGAAGAACCCTCCTTTTCCTTCATCATAGAACCTTTTCATCGCCTCTTCCGAGAGGTTTACGGCCCACTTGAGCCATTGGGGGTCAAAGGAGGCCTCATAGAGGTCCAGCAGACCCTGTGTAAGGAACGCATAATCCTCCGCAACGCCCCTGATGCCTCTTTCGCCTTTCCGCCAGCGCCTGTAAAGCTCTCCTCTCTTTGCATCGTAAAGGTTCTTCTCGATGAATGAGGCCGCACGGGCGGCTGCATCGAGATATTCGTTCGCCTCCAGAACCTGGTGGGCGCGGGCAAAGGCAGAGATCATCAGGCCGTTCCAGGACGTGATGACCTTGTCATCCAGATGGGGCAGCGGCCGTCCGGCTCTGACCTTGAAAAGCCTGGATTTACTCTCCGTGACGATCCGGCGCACCTCGCTTTCAGGAATACCGAATTCCTTTGCCGTCTCTTGGAAGGAGTGGGCGATGAAGAGGGTGTTTTTCCCTGCCAACTCACCAAAAGGGTCTGATCCGGCATTGCCGCCTGGCTTTACCCCATAGCGGTACGCGAAGATCTCATAATCTCGTGCAGCGAGTTCATCCTTTATCTCAGCCGCGCCCCACACATAAAAAGCCCCCTCCTTTTTCTGATCGTGCTTCCTATCCGACACCTTTCCCGCCAGCTCCTGTGGAAGGCTGTCTGCGTCCTGGGCCGAGAAAAATCCCCCTTCCGG
>CAYUCJ010000420.1:0-3006 GCA_964443285.1 uncultured Desulfobacteraceae bacterium
GATTACGCCGCCCTTGTTGAGACGGTGCGGAGGAACGGTGCCCTGGACGAAATACACCATGAAGCCAGCGCATACGTCGATGAGGGGGGCTTATGTCTGGGTGAATTTCCGGATTCCGAGGCCAAAAGGAGCCTCCTGGAGTTGAACCATTTCATCGTCCAAAGGGGCTATTGAGTGGTGTTGAGGCCGTCCTTTGATCAGAGGGGGCACATGCATTTAGAATGGAACAGCGAGCGTATCTCTGGCCAGAATCACTTCTCCCCCATAGGTTTTCCTGCATTGAGCTGCAATATCGGTCCCCAGGCATTCAGGATAGAAGTGCGTCAAGATCAACCACTTTGCGACGGCCAGCGAAGCCATTCGCCCCGCTGAAGAAGGCGTCAGGTGGCCGTCCAATTCCAGCCTGTCCGGGAAGGAGCATTCCAGAACCAACAGGTCGGTGCTCCGGGCCATTTGTATGACCTCCTCGCTGAATCCCGTATCTCCGGAATAGACCATACTTCTGCCCTGAGGGTCCTTCACCCTTTAGGCAAGGCTTTCCGGGGAGTGCTTTGCGTGTGCGCAAAAGACTTTGAAATGGGGATGGGAGAGCATTTCCCGTTCCAGAGGGTCCAACTCAGTAACCTGCAGAATACCAGGAGGTAGGCTCAGGGCAGGGGCGTAGGCGTGCTGAAGTTCGTCGAGTAGCGATGAAAGCCCGAGCGGTCCGGCGATGCTGAAGGGGTTTCTTTTTGATAGGATAACGGGATTTCGGGTTGCGAAGAGGAGATGGATCAGGCCCGCTGCGTGGTCCGGGTGAAAGTGGGCGATAAAAATGTGATGAATGGCATGATGCGGGATGCCCGCCCTTCGAAGTTGGCGCAGAGTGCCGGGACCGAAGTCAAGAAGCACGGGGCCTCCGTCTGTGACCAGGGCCAGGGCCGGTGACGATCTGTCAACCGTGGGGATAGCGGTCCCGGATCCGAGAATCACAAGCCGCATGGGTTCCCCATCAGCAATGAATTTTAGAAGGACCAAGCTTGATGTGATGACTTTGTAAAAAGTCATCATCGTGCCTACGGAGGGCACGCAAATCAATGGGTTGAAGTTTAACCCTTTGATTTGTAAGGAAATTGAAAACCACGCTTTTCGGTTTCCGTCAGTAAAAAGTCCATGGATGGACTTTTTGCGGTTACATCAAACTTTGAGGCAAGGGCAGTTTACGTTTTTTTCCATCTGAATCGCAAGTCAAAATGAACAGGGCTGGAAGGGTATCAGGAAATAACGCTGAAAACTCTAGGGATTTCAGGACTTCTCCAATGAGGAATAAAAGCGGAAACCCAATTCCCGGGGAATCTTGAAATTCCGCATGCTTTTTGCTTGACAGCACGGAGAGATACGATATAAAAGGTCTTGTGCTAAAATGCACAAGGAGAAGTGTTTGGCGGGACCATTCAGCGATTGATCCATAACCGCAATCCATTGATACCAAAATAAAAAGGAGGATGTTGTATGTCGAATTTGATTCCACCCCATGGAAAAGAAGAGAGGTTGATGCCGCTGATGCTGGAAGGTAACGCACTCAAGGCGGAAACCGAAAAAGCAGAAAACCTCAAGAAACTCACCGTCACAACCAGGGAAACATCGGACCTCATCATGATGGGCATCGGCGCTTTCACGCCCCTGACCGGATTTATGACCAAGGCCGACTGGCAGGGCGTCTGCGACAAGTTTCTCATGGCGGACGGGACTTTCTGGCCCATCCCCATCACCCTTTCCACAGACGATGAAGACGTCAAGGCAGGCGATGACCTAGCCCTGGTCGACGTTGAGACCGGCACCATCATTGCGACCATGAAGGTTTCGGAAAAATACACCATCGATAAGGATTACGAATGCAAGGCCGTATACACAACCACCGATTTGGAACATCCGGGTGTGGCAAAGGTCATGGCCCAGGGCAAGTACAATCTGGCCGGTCCTGTAAAGGTCCTGAGCGAGAGCTATTACCCGGAAGAATTCAAGGGCCTTTACCAGTGGCCTTCGGAATCCAGGAAGATTTTCGAAGATCTTGGATGGGAGCGGATCGCAGCCCTTCAGCTCCGCAATCCCATGCACCGTTCCCATGAATTCCTTGCCAAGATAGCCGTGGAGGTCATGGACGGTGTCTATATCCATCAGCTGGTCGGCAAACTGAAAGCCGGCGACATTCCGGGCGATACACGCGTGAAAGCCATCAGCGCCCTGGTGGACAACTACTTTGTAAAGGGCACGGTGGTCCAGGGTGGTTACCCCATGGAAATGCGTTATGCAGGCCCGAGGGAGGCCCTGCTGCATGCCACCTTCCGCCAGAACTATGGATGCAGCCATATGATTATCGGACGGGATCATGCAGGCGTGGGTGATTATTATGGTCCCTTTGATGCCCAGAAGATCTTCAAGGATATCCCCGAAGGCGGCCTGAAGTGCAGGAATCTGAATATCGACTGGACATTCCATTGTTACAAATGCGGCGGCATGGCCTCCATGAGGACCTGCCCCCATGGCAAAGACGACAGACTGCTCCTCTCGGGGACCATGGTTCGCAAGACCCTTTCCGAGGGCGGTGATCTTCCGGCTGAATTCTCCCGACCCGAGGTGGTGGCCATACTTCAGGACTATTACCAGAATCTTGAAGAAAAGGTGGAGATCAAGCTGCACGGGGCGGCAACGGGGGATGTAAAGAAGTAATTCAGGGCACAGCCTCTTTGCGGGCGTGCTGATGACCGCCTTAAAGGTCATCAGCACGCCCGGGCCAGTTTTTTTATTCAATGGGCTGTGCTGTTACGCCAATAAATGGACTCTATTGCGTGATCATTCACAGAAAGGAGGTATGGATCGGGCTTTTTTATTAATGTCATCGTAAAGGAATTTCTTAATATGTCAATCCAGGAGGTAGAATAATGCCAAGTTATGTTATAACTGAGAAGTGTGATGGTTGCAAAGGGCAGGACAAGACCGCTTGCATGTACATCTGTCCCAACGACC
>CAYUCJ010000421.1:0-3000 GCA_964443285.1 uncultured Desulfobacteraceae bacterium
TACTCGTACTTGTCGCCTTCGGGCAGGATGAGCAGGAGGAATTTCCTGACGGGAACCGGTTGCCGGCAATTGGTGCAGTAAAGCTCCGTGGCCTCCAGCTGATCAAACTGCCGCTGCTCCACGGCCTGACGATTTGCGGGATCGAAGCCGAAAAGATCCTCTTTCAAAATTCCACCCTCCTTAACAAGTACGCACCGGCTTAAGTGAAAACCCTTTGACAGCCGTTATTCTTTACATGATAATAATGATTGAGGCCAAAAGCAAGGGGTGAAACCCGACTCAATAATGATTGCCGATGGAGGAAAAATGAGAATCAAACACATCGACCACATTGGCGTTGCGGTGAAAAAAATAGCACAAGCCGGGAAGTTCTACACCGACATCCTCGGTCTCAAGATAGAGGGCATCGAAAACGTTTCGGAACAGAAGGTCAATGTGGCCTTTCTCCCCATCACGGACAGCGAGGTTGAACTGGTGGAATCCACCCACCCGGATGGCCCCGTGGCACGTTACATCGAATCACGGGGAGAGGGGGTCCAGCACATCGCCTTCCGGGTCGAAAACATCGAAGAGGCCCTTCAAGAACTGAAGGAAAAAGGGGTTCGGCTGATCGACGAAACTCCCCGAAAAGGGGCCGGCGGGGCCAGGATCGCTTTCATCCACCCCAAGGAAACCGGCGGGGTCCTGGTGGAACTGTGCGAGAGGGGGTAAATGACAAAAAACGACACATTCAAAACCGTGCGGTCTTTTACCTTCAGGGAAGGCGAGATCTCGCCGGAACCCACCGACCTGCTCGTGGAGGCTCCCCTCGAGATCTCTGTCGACCAGGGCACACAGACCCTGATCATGATTACGCCGGATCAGATCAGGGAACTGGTATTCGGCTTTCTCTTTACCGAGGGCATAATTGAAACCCCTTCCGATGTCAGAGAATGCCGCATTTCATCAAGGGAACCCGGAGACCAGGACGAGGTCATCGAGGCCCATGTCGTCCTCGAGACCCCGCCTCTTCAGGCCTCCACCGGCCCGGACAAGAGGATGTCCTTTTCAAGCTGCGGCGTTTGCGGGAAACAGAACTACGGTGAGCTGAACCGTTCCCTCCAAAGGGTCAGAAGCCTCCACCATTTCCCCATGGGAGTGGTGGAGGCATGCGCTGCCAGGCTCGAAGAGTACCAGAAGCTCTACTGGCGCACCGGTGGGGCACATGCGGCCATGCTTCTTGATGGAGAGGCCCAAGCCGTCTTCTTCAGCGAGGACATGGGACGGCACAATGCCGTGGACAAGGTAATCGGGGCTGCGATCCTCCAGGACATCCCCATGGACGACAAGATCATCATCTCCAGCGGCCGGGCCAGCCTGGAAATGATCCTGAAGACTGCCAGGGCGGGAATACCTGTGTTCGTGGCCATGTCCCGCCCCACGTCCCGGGCCGTAGAGGCCGCCAAGCTCTACAACGTGACGCTCGTCGATCTTGCCAAAGATTCGAACAGGATCCACAGCCATGTCAGGAGGATAAAAGGGTTCTGATAACGAAATGAAAAATGTCAAAGCCCATGCATCTTAAAGATATCTCAGGTGTCATCCTGGTCGGCGGCAAGAGCAGCCGTTTCGGGGCAAACAAGGCCTTCGTCCAGGTGGAAGGCGTTCCCCTGATCGAGCACGTGATCCGCGTGCTTCGTGCGCTTTTTGATCACATCCTCCTCATCACAAACACCCCCCGGGAGTACGCCCACCTTAAACTCCCCATGTACCAGGATCTTGTCAAGGGACTGGGTCCCCTGGGAGGCATCTACACGGCGCTCCAGTGCATCTCCACGGAAGCGGGATTTTTCGTGGCCTGCGACATGCCCCACTTGAACCCGGACCTCATTTCGCATATGGCAGGGATTGCTAAGGATCACGACGCGGTGGTTCCCAGGGTCGGGTGGAAACTGGAGGCCCTTCACGCCTTCTACCGGCAGTCGTGTCTTCCGGCGGTGGAGAAACTCATCCGCGATAGGCATTACCAGATCATCCGCTTTTTTGAAGCGGTTTCCACGCGGTACATCGATGAGGCTGAGATCCGGAAATTTGATCCGGATCTGCGCTCGTTTTTCAACATCAACCGGCCCGAGGATCTTGAGGTCGTGTAACATAGACGGTTCAAAGTTCAAAGGAGGTTGGATCAATCATGACTCAACTGGTGCTTGCGGTAGGCCTGGCATTATTCATATCCGCCGGCTGCTCTTTGTTTGAAGCGGTCCTCTATTCGGTTCCCCGGGGACATGTGGAAGCCGCGGCCAGGACAGGGAAAAAGACGGCCCTTCTGTTTCAGGAGATGCGCAGAGATGTGCAAAAGCCCATAGCCGCCGTCCTCTCTCTCAACACTATCGCCGCCACGGCAGGTGCCGCCTTTGCCGGGTCGGCCGCCGGCGTCGTGTTCGGCCACCAGTCGCTGGTCTGGTTCTCCGCCCTTTTCACCCTGTCCATTCTCATCTTTTCGGAAATCGTCCCCAAGACCGCCGGGGTCATCTATGGAAAATCCCTCGTCCCCCTGGTGGCCTATCCCCTCACTATCCTCGTATTTCTCATGAAGCCCATCATCTGGCTCAGCGGCATGGTAACGGGACTCATTACCAGGGGACAGGTCGACGAGTCCATCACGCCCGAAGAAATCAGGATCATGGCGCGCATCAGCCTTCGTTCGGGAAGCATCAGGCCCTACCAGAAAAGTGCCATAGAAAACATCCTCACCCTTCAGGACAGGACTGCCAGGGACGTGATGACCCCAAGAACGGTCATCTTTTCCCTCAACGAGCATCTCACCCTGAAAGAGGCCTGTGAAAAAGCCACCAAGTGGGAGCACAGCCGATTTCCCGTTTATGATCGCCACCAGGAAGACGTGGTGGGCATTGTGCTCACCAAAGAGCTCTTCATCGCCCTTTCCCACGGAAGGGAGGAAATCGGTCTGACAGAACTCATGCGGCCTGTCCATTTTGTCTCTGAATCCGCCCCATTGAG
>CAYUCJ010000422.1:0-2987 GCA_964443285.1 uncultured Desulfobacteraceae bacterium
CGGGTTTGAAGGGCTACAAAAATATCCAGGTGGATACGGATCTATTCGCAGATACGGATCACAGTAAGTTCTGCATATTTGATGAGCGCAAAGTGATTTTCGGCGGGATGAACATTGCCGATGAATACCACCTGCAGTGGCATGACTACATGGTCTTGCTGCGAGGCAAAGTCTGGACGGAGGCCTTCACAAATAAGGTTTTGAAAAATTTTCCATGGCCGCCCTCTTCTCCATTGGTGCTGACAGTCAACAACAGCAAGGCAACAGAGATTCGCACGGCAACCATAGAGATCATAGAAAATGCCACCGAGAGTGTGGTCATAGAGCATGCCTATTTCTCCGATGACAAAGTTATAGAAGCAGTCAAGAAGGCTGCTGCCAGAGGCGTCCGGGTGGAAATTATATTGCCGAAAGTCCCCGACACCCACCTCTATGCCAACATGGCAACGATTAACCGGCTGCTGGATTCGGAATCGGGCAAGGCCCCGAAGGTTCTCCTCTATCCGCATATGTCCCACGCCAAGGTGATTATGACAGACGGCCGGATCGTTGCCATAGGGTCGGCCAACCTCACGCCGCGAAGCATGCTCACCAGCAAAGAGATTACCCTGTTCGTTCACGGGGTTGCCACAGCTCCCTTTATGAGGCAACTGCGAGAGCAACTCGAAGCGGATATTGCGGTAAGCGAGGAAGTTGTAAAGCCTTTCAAGCTCGGTCTGCCGGCGAAAGTCAAGGCCGTCGTGGGGAAATACGTCTGGTGAAGGGGTCTAGGCGGTTGCGACCCAAACCATTGGCAATAAGCTGTAAAAATGGGGTAGGCTGTCAAGAATTGTTGAATTCCGACCGGATTGATAGTATAAGACGCCGATTACGGCAGTAGCCGTAAAAATGAATATATATACCAAGAGTCACTGCCGATCGCAAAGCGGCAGGAACCGGAATACAAATATTAAAATATGGAGGGAGGCCCCGTGAAACGATTTTCATTGCTTGTGTTCTTTATCTTTGTAATGGGGGGTGCCTGGTGCCAGGCTGATGCCTACGACTACCCGTTGAAGGATCCCTACGTGGCGACGGTTATCGGCACTCCGACGGAGTTCCAGCCGAAGCTGCCGGAAAAAATCGACTATAAGCTGCTGAGCTTCAAGGTGTTTCCCGAACGCGAGATCCCCAGTGTCTTCTGGTATCAAAGGGAGTTTCGGTATTCGCTGACCTACCAGAAGGGCGAAGCACCGCTGATTTTCGTGATTGCCGGAACCGGCAGCAGTTTTTACTCCTCCAGCATGATCTTTTTTCAAAAGATCTTCTATCAGGCCGGATTCCACGTGATCTGCCTCTCCTCGCCCACCTCCATGAACTTTATCACCACCGCCTCCGCGACGTGTTTGCCCGGCAACATCATCGCGGACGCGGTCGATTTGTACCGGGTGATGACCATGGCCTGGCAGCAGGTCAAGGACCGGATCAAGGTTTCGGATTTTTACCTGACCGGTTACAGTCTGGGGGCTTCCGAAGCGGCATTCGTTTCCTACCTGGACGAACAAAAGCGCGTTTTCAATTTCAAAAAAGTCCTGATGATCAACCCGGCGGTGAGCCTTTACAGCTCGGCCAAAATCCTGGACCAAATGCTGCTGGCCGCGCTGCCCGGCGGTCTGAAAGATTTCAACGGTTGGCTCAAGCGCGTTCTCGGCCGGTTCGGCGAGTTCTACAAAGAGATGGGTTACATCGACCTCAGCCACGACTGGCTTTACGATGTCTACAAGACCAACTTCAAGACCCAATCTCCCAAGCGGGAAAATCTGGCCACCATGATCGGCTTCGCGTTCCGGATCTCATCCGACAACATGATTTTCACCTCCGATGTGATGACCAACGCCGGCCTGATCGTCCCCAAAAACCTCGTGCTGGGAAGCGCGGATTCACTTTACGAATACTTCAGGGCCACCAGCACCACCACGTTCGTCGACTATTTCGACGACCTTCTCTTTCCGTATTATAAAGCCAAGCACCCGGAACTTTCCCAGGAGAGGGCGATCGATATCGACAGCTTGCACTTTATCGAAGCCTACCTGCGAAACAGTCCCAAGATCGGCCTGATGGACAATCAAGACGACCTGATTCTGACGCCCGGGGACCTGGTCTTCTTGAAAGACGTCTTTGCTTCCCGCGCGAAGATTTACCCGTACGGCGGTCACTGCGGCAACATGAGTTACACGGAAAATGTCGCGTATATGCTCAATTTCTTCAAGAATTGAAAGGATAATATCTATGAAGCGCGCAATCAACCTGACGCTGCTCATTTTTCTGATCTTTATGGCCGGCTGCGCAACTGCGCCCGTGCAAAAGGAACCCATCATACCCGCCAAGATCACCGTCCCGGAAAACGAAGTACCCGAAAAACAGCAGGCATTCTACGCCTACGACCCCTGGGAGCCGATGAACCGCCGGATTTACAACTTCAACGCCGTCTTCGACGAATACGTCTTTCTGCCGGTCGTGAGGGCCTATGAGTTCATCCTGCCGAATTTCGCGCAGACCGGGGTCAGCAATTTTTTCAATAACCTCTGGGAGATCAGCAACCTGACGAACTCGCTCCTGCAGGGCAAGATCGTTAAAGTCTTCAACACCTTCGGTCGGATTGCATGCAACACGACCGTCGGTCTCGGGGGGCTTATCGACGTGGCCACCTATGAAGGAGTCAAGCGTGAGAACGAGGATTTCGGCCAGACACTGGGGTTTTACGGTTTAGGCCCCGGTCCCTATCTGGTGCTGCCCATATTGGGGCCGTCCGACGTGCGGGACACCGGCGGCCTGGTGGTGGACACAGTGGTTTACACCCTGATGCTGAACCAACTGATCGATGAACTGCACATGGACGACAGCGATGAGAACATCCTGAAATACAGCCTCTCGGGTCTTTACGCGATCGACAAACGGCACAAAGAATCGTTCCGCTATTTCATGACCGGCTCTCCCTTTGAATACAC
>CAYUCJ010000423.1:0-2986 GCA_964443285.1 uncultured Desulfobacteraceae bacterium
CGCCAACCACGCACGGGTCGCGCTGATCAGCATGGTCTGGTCGTCAATGCGCCATGACAGATTCCCGCTTCCGCAAAGCACCAACCCGTGGCTTGCAACACGACGGGCAGCAGACACGAATTTCTCCAGACACTCCTCAGAGATGTTGCTTTCCACATGATCTCCTTATTCACGGTATTTCACATAACGGCATATACTTAGCAGAAACGGAAATATCGTCATGAGTGACGGCAAACGCGGTAATAGGGCGACCGATTATAGACTGGCCTGCAGAGCAACATCCTTTATCAGGTGACGTGCTTGGGAGAAACAGCGTCCAAGGGGCAGGCTTCAATGCAGTCCCAACATCCCATGCACATGTCATAAAATACCATCGGTTGCTCGAAAACGCCATCTATTTGCTTGATCACTTTGTGCGTACAGGCTGAGGCGGCGGCGCAATGTCCTTCATTGTGGTCGCACATCTTGGGATTGCATATATCATAATTAACTAAAGCGAAGGATTTTTTAGACTGCATGAATATTTTATCCCGTCATTCGGTTTTTGGCTTGTCTCACAGGCCCATACAAACGCTTTTGGTCAAGGCTCGGCAAGACCCACTTCGTCTCCAATGCTTTTGGTATCCTAAGGATCAGCGCAGAAATAAAATCACATTTTTCTCACCGGGAAGAGTATGTCAGATTGCTATCGGTTTTTCCGGGAGAGCTGAAATAAAATTCCATATCTGAGATATGGGATAAAAAAAATTGGATGCTCGGTGTTTGTTTGAAGATTGGCGATGTTCTATCGATTCAGGCTTTACTTGTAGACTGAATTGAAGGTTTTCATCTACTTCCGGTTCTCTCGGTTGAATCGTATAGTTCCACTTTCCAAGTTCAGTACTTTTAATGAGCGCCATTGTTGCCAGTTCTTTGTCCGACACTTTCTTTCCTTTTTCATAGGGCCGCCGATCTCGATATGCTTCGATGCGTAACCCGGTTTTTGTCTTTGTTTTCTTTGCGAAGTTGACCAACGTATCGAAAGTCTCCAATGGTACCCCAGTCCAGTTCTTGCTGAGTTCATTGAACATTCTATGTTCGATAGGATTCCATTTGCTGGCACCGGACGGATAATGAGCTACTGTGACAATGATTCCATGCTGATCAGCCAATCGTTCCTGCAGACATTTTTTCCACATCCGGGGACGAGCACCATTGCTACCCCCACTGTCCGCCAATATAAGCAAGCGTCTGGCGTCTGGATAATCAAATCTACCGTGCTTCTCCCACCACATGAGAATACAGTTGACTGCGAACTCCGGCGTATCAGCGGATTCTCCAACAACCAGCATTCCAAAATTACGTTGGATATCATAAATCCCGTATGGGGAGGCCAATCCCTTGGCTTCTGAGCGGAAGTCATGATCCTTGACCTTCTTGTAGGTCTGGCGCCATGTTCGTCCGGAGTTTTTGAAGAGGCCGATCATTTCCTTTTTTTTTGTATCAACACTTATGATTGGCTCACCAAGCCTGCTAAACTCATCGCGATGCCTCTTTATGATTCCAAACTGTGTATCGCGATCCGGGGAGTTTCCTGATGAGAGGCATTTTTTGTTGCTTTTCAAAGAGTATCCCAGCTTTCGAAGCAATCGCCGCACTACTGTTGCCGACACATTGATTTCGAGCCCCTCTTCGAGACATTGTGATATTTTTTCAGCGGTTTGATGAGTCCATTTTCTCTCCGACATCGGATCTCCGGCAGTTGCCGCATCGGTGTCGAGTAGTGTACGGATTTCCTCTATTATTCTGGGTGTTTTTTTTCCACAGACGTTCTTCCTCCACCCTTTTTCCGTGATCCAATACGAAGAATAGAACCACTGAAGAGCTCACGCCGACCTTTTGAGACCGTATGTGAATCGAGTCCGAGGAGTTCTGCGATCTTTTTATCACCACCATGACCTATTTTGGCTGCCTCAAGACCAGCGAACAATCGCCTTTGTTTCTCGTCCAATAAACTAAAAAACAGTATAATACCAGCCCTGAGTTCATCTGGAAGTAGCGCAGTCTCGAGTCCGACTGCGAGATCGTCTGATGGGATGTTTTCCTTCCGCATTAATTCTTGGCGACGACGTTCTCCAGAATCGAAAGACAAATAGACAAAGATGCTGCCAAGCCTGACCCGAGAAATTTTTTTCCGACGCCATAGTTTTCGCAATGCTGGTTGTGTTTCTACCTGGAGAAGACTTTCCAGCTCTGGAGCAGTAAGGCCGCCCTCTGAAAGCTGTACCAAATTGAGGGCAGTGTTCAAAAGGTTGCCATATTTGCTGAACCTTATGGCCTTGAAAGACCATAGACCGCAATGGTCGAAATCAGGGATATGTGGTAAAGTGTAGTATTGTCCCCGATGTGAGTAACTTGAGAGATAATTGATCTGACAGAGCAAGCGATAAACGGTCATTCTTGAGTTTGAGTCTATTTCTTTTTTGATATCCTCAAGTGTAGCTATCTTATTGGAATCGAATAGCATTTCAATTTTATCAAGTCGATCAGGTTGCTTTTCCATTTGATACAATTACCTATTTTATGGTTAATAAAAAGGTAATTGTATCAGAAAAATTCTAAACAGTAAATAGAGTTATGTCTTTAACAGCAATATCTTAAGGAATATCCTGATAAGAAGAGCATCTTAGTTAATGATGCAATTGTCATTTAAAATGAGACTTTATTTGTGTTTAGATCCTAAAACTCAATAAATCTTTCCCATCCTTTCAAATTCGGAGGTCCTTCGAATGACCAAAAAACCAACCTATGAAGAACTGGAGCAGCGGGTCCGGGAATTAGAGAAAGCCGGATTCGAGCGCCAACTGGAGAAGAAGGCGTTGCAGGAGCAGGTGGTGCATCACCGGGTTCTCATGGACGGAAGTCTTGACGGCATAGCAATCATCGATCAGGAACACAGGGTTGTTGAGTCCAACAAGCGTTTTGCAGAGATGCTGGGCTATACTCC
>CAYUCJ010000424.1:0-2980 GCA_964443285.1 uncultured Desulfobacteraceae bacterium
CTTTCCGTTCAAAAGAAGCCGGAAGAAAATCGACATCTTGAAGTTGACATCTGACTCGAGCTGTTTTAATGAATAGCGGTAACCAGTTACGGCCTCACTTTCTGCCGGAATCCATATCATCATGATCCAGTTATTTCATCTGTTCAAGAATTTTGGTCCCAATGTGGCTCTACAGGATATCAATCTGAGGATCCGTAAAGGCGATTTTGTGTTTGTGACAGGCCCTAGCGGTGCCGGAAAGACGACACTCATGAGACTTATGTTCGGGGCCGAAAAACCCACCAGTGGTAACATATTGATCAATGGAATCAATCTGAATCGCATACGACGCCAGAAGCTCGACCTGTTGAGGAGAAAAGTCGGTTTCGTGTTCCAGGATTTCAAGCTGCTCACAGGAAGGACCATATTTGAGAACGTTGCCCTGGCTCTGGAAGTGGCAGGAGAACGACCTTCCTACATCAGGAAAAAGGCCCATCTCGCACTTCGATCCGTCGGTCTTGCCAAGAGAGAGCAATCCTATCCGTTGCAGCTTTCCGGAGGAGAGCAGCAGCGGGTGGCGATTGCGAGGGCTATCGTAAATGATCCGCTTGTTCTATTGGCTGACGAACCTACAGGAAATCTGGACCCTGAACTGACCAAAGACATCATGCTCCTGTTCCGGACCATACACATGAAGGGAACTACGGTGGTTGTGGCGACACACAGCCGGAATTTGCTCGAAGAAACCGCCCAGAAGCAGATTATCCTGAATCGCGGGAGGCTTGTGGGTAACAAATGAAACTGCGTCTGATTCCATATTTCGTGAAACAGGCCTTTCAGAACGTCAGGAAAAACCGGCTTGTTCACATCGTTGGAATCAGCACGATGATTATTTCACTCCTCATCTTCGGAACCTTTCTGCTCCTGTTCTACAACCTGGACAATTGGATTCACGGATGGGGAAACAGCTTTTCAATGTCCATTTATCTTCAAGAGGAAATGGATCCCGGAACCAAGAAAGAACTTCTTGAGCTTATCAGGAACTTCCCCGGGGCCAAAATCGAGAAGATAATCAGTAAAGAACAGGCCTACAAGGATTTGCTCAGAGCGCTAGGCAAGGACGCCATCGTCCTTAAGGGACTGCCCCGAAATCCCTTGCCTGCATCCATTGAAGTGGTCTTTGAACCTGTGAACGGAGAACGGCCCGACCCCTGGCCCATCAAGGCCAAACTCGAGACGTTTCGCGGTGTGCAAGAAGTCCAGTACAGCGAGGAGTGGTTGAATCGTTTCAAGGGGTTGATGAAGGTCTTCAGGCTTACGGGCTTCATCATAGGCGGTCTTTTGAGCCTTGGCGTGCTTTTTATTGTGACCAACACGATAAAACTGACCCTGTATTCGAGGGAGGAAGAAATTGCCATCATGAAACTGGTCGGGGCAACCGATTGGTTTGTCAAAATTCCTTTTTTGATTGAAGGGACGTTCCAGGGAATGGTGAGTGGCTTCATTTCACTCCTGGTGCTCTATTCAGGATACGCCCTTCTCTCCGCAAAGAAGGCGGAGATCCTGGGGCTGGCCATCCTCGATTTCGTATTTGTCCCTGCACCCTATTTCTTAACCATTTTTCTGGTCAGTGCGGGATTGGGACTGGTGGGCGGCTTCATAGCGCTGGGGAGATTTTTTAAGATTTGATATCAATAACTCCCGGACATTTCTTGAAAAAACTTATCCTTGTAACGGTGATGGCGGCACTCTTTCATGAAAGCGGTGCGGAAGTGATAGCCGCCCAGCAGAAGGGGGAGACGCCTGCCCGGCTTGGAGTGGTGCGGTTGGAGAAAGAACTCTCCAAGGAAAAGGAGAAATTTGAACTGTTCAAAATGAAAGAGGGGGACATCCTGGCCCGTCTTTCCGAAATAGAAAAGGAAGTGGCGGAGAAAAAGGCAAGAATAGTTTCTCTCAGTGGAGGCGTCCTCGCTACTACGAAGAAGGTTCGCGCTCTCCAGGGCCAAATGGGGATACTGGAAAAATCCCTGAAGGCCATTGAAGACCTCCTCATGGAAAGACTGGTCATTTTGTACAAATACTCCAAACGGGGCGCCATGAGAATCCTGGCGACCGCTCCGGACTTGGACCAACTGCGACTCAGGGTGAAATATCTGAGCCTCATCGTGAGGGAAGACCGGAAGGTTCTGGAGACACTGGCTCAACGCAGGCAGAGCCAGGAAAAGAAAATAAGTGATTTAGGTCAGGAACTCTCACTGGCGGAGGGGAGGAGACGGCAGGAGGAAGGCAGCCTGTCGGCGCTGAAAAAGGACCTGGAGAAAAAAGTGGCTCTCCTGATCAAGGCCCACAGGGAAAAAGAGTTCTATGAAATCGCGGTAAAAGAACTGGAGACGGGTGCGGAGAACCTCAAGGACACCCTAGTGGATCTTGAGGAGAAACCCGGGAAATACGGCGGAAAAATGGGGGCATCCCGTTTTGCTGAGAACAAAGGGAACCTGCCTTCGCCCCTTGGGGGAAAGATCATCAGGGGAAGTGAAGTTCTTGGCCCGGCCGCCGCAAACCTGCGTCGCGGCGTCTACATTGAAGGTAAGGGTGAGGAGAAGGTCCGATGCATATTCCCGGGAAGGGTGGATTTTTCCGGGAGCGTCAAAGGCTATGGTGAGATGATCATTATTAATCACGGCTCGAGATTTTTTACGATCGATGCGGAAATGAGTCGGAGAACAAAGGAAAGGGGCGACCAGGTGCAAGCTGGGGAAGTCATAGGTTTTGTGGGGAGCGAGGAAAAACCAACTCCGGCCAGGCTCTATTTTGAAATCCGGCATGGGAGAAAATTGCTTGATCCAACAGAATGGTTGAAAAGAGACTGACGGGTCGAACGCGTCCCTTGAAAAAGGAAATCGGGAATGCGCTGACTCTCCCGTGCTTGCTGTGGGCCCATGAAAGCCTGAAGGTGTTTTTTAGTTGTGTTTGCATGCCGAATCAACTAAAACCTTCAAGG
>CAYUCJ010000425.1:0-1311 GCA_964443285.1 uncultured Desulfobacteraceae bacterium
AGCGGGTATTTCCCTGTAGGTGGGAATGAAATAGCTGGAATATCGCATGGTCGGTCAGTACTCCTTTTTCTGGATCTCTCCCAAAACGGGGCACCCGTGGCAAGATTTTTTATCCTGCCTTTATGCGCTTCGATTGCGACGGGGAATGGACACGGTAAGAAATCAGTCTAAGCGAACTACAAGGGATAAGGCAATACATTTGTCGGCTAAAGGGGCCAATTGACCTCATTCGATCATTTTTTGGAGTTCATCGATCAGGACTTGGGCAAGATCGGATTCAGGGATCTTACGAACCAGTTCTCCCTTCTTGAACAGGATTCCCTGACCCCTTCCTCCGGCGATACCGATGTCGGCTTCACGGGCTTCCCCCGGCCCGTTCACCACGCATCCCATAATGGCCACCTTGGGAGATGCGGTCATCCCCTTCAGGGATTCTTCAACACGGTCCACCAGCCCGAAGAGATTTATTTCGCATCGCCCGCAGGTGGGGCAGGAAATGATTTCAGGTCCGCGGTGCCTGAGGTCCAGTGCCCTCAGGATTTCATAAGCCACCTTGATTTCATCCACGGGATCACGGGTGAGGGAGACACGAAAGGTGTCCCCAATCCCATTTGCGAGCAGATAGCCGATGCCGATTGCATTCTTGACAGTCCCTGAAATCAATGATCCGGCCTCGGTGACCCCCAGGTGAAGGGGATAGTCCACTTTTTGGCTCAGGATTTCGTAGGCGCGAATAGTCCTTTTTACGCTGGAGGATTTCAGGGAAATCTTCATTTCTCCAAAATCCAGCTCCTCCAGCATGGCGATGTGTTGAAGTGCGCTTTCCACCATGGCCTCGGGGGTGGGACTGCCGTATTTGGCGAGGATCTCTTTCTGGAGGGAACCTGCATTGACCCCTATGCGGATCGGGACACCCCGCTCTTTGGCCTCTCGAACAACCGCTCCCACCGCTTTCTGCGAACCGATGTTTCCCGGGTTGATCCTCAAGCCGTCTGCGCCGGAATGCAAGGACTCGATGGCGAGGCGGTGGTCAAAGTGAATATCGGCAATCAGGGGGACATCCACCTCTGCCTTGATTTGCTTAAAGGCTAGAGCCGCCTCTCTGTCCATGACGGCGAGTCTCACAATCTCGCATCCCGCCGTGCTGAGACGGTTGATCTGGTCAATAGTTGCCGGGATATCCCGTGTATCCGTATTGGTCATGGACTGGACGGCAATAGGGGCGCCTCCCCCGATGGGCACGGAGCCCACGTGTATCCTTCGAGTCTTCTTTTTCGTCATTGTTTTTTCCTTAAACCCGGTTTTGCATGT
>CAYUCJ010000425.1:1411-2967 GCA_964443285.1 uncultured Desulfobacteraceae bacterium
GCAGAGCCTGCTTTGGCGTTCGGGACATTGTTAGCGACGTCCATGAGCAGGCGGCATATTTTAGGCTCAATAGAGAAACATGGGTTTGCCACCGGCATGCCGCACCTTGGGCCGATAGGCCTCCACATCATAAAGTTCCCCGACATCCACCCGCTTCTGGCCCGTGGTGATGGTGCTCAGAGGTATGTCCGTGTAGATGCCGCGGCTCAATGCGACGAGACGGCCGAATATCCCTTTCAAAAAGAGGTCTATGGCGATGTTGGCATAATTGACCGCCACCATGAGATCCAGGGAATCGGGTGCGCCGCTCCTCATCAGGTAGGAGAGCCGCTGGTTGAGGATATCCTGGCCTGTCAATTCTTTGAGAAGCATTCCGGTCTGCTCACCGATGCCGCCGAGACGCTGATGGCCGTAGGCATCCGTATCACCACCCATGATCATCTCACCTCCGGCCAGCTTGGCCCCTTCGGAGATGGTGATCATGGCATAGTTTTTTGGATTGGCCCGCTTGTCTTCCATGACGAGATCGGCCAGTTTTTCCGGGTCAAAAGGGACCTCGGAGATGATCGCACGGTCCACACCGGCGAGATAGGCCGAGATGAGTGAGGTTTCTCCGCAGTACCGGCCGAACAGTTCGATGACGGCAATCCTTTCGTGGGAACCGGTGCAGGTCCTCAGGGCATGGATAAAGCTTACACCCCTGGTCACGGCGGTGGAAAATCCAATACAGTAATCGGTCCCGAAGACATCATTGTCCATGGTCTTCGGTATGGCGATGACGGGAAACCCTTCCCTGTGGAGTCTCTCGGCAAAGCTGAGGGTGTCGTCCCCGCCAATGGGAACAATAACATCAACTTCAAGTGATTCCAGGTTCCTGATTACCTGACCGGTAAAATCCTTTTTCTCCTCATCGGAGTCAAAGGTGTCCCTCAAATGCGCGGGGGCATCCTTCTTCCGCACCGCACTGGGATTCGTGCGGGCCGTGTGGAGATAGGTTCCCCCCGAACGGTCGATTGTCCGTACCTGCGCAGGGTCCAGGGGTTGGATACATTTTACTGACGCCCCCGGGTTCCCTGAATCGTAGTCCAGAATGCCGGCCCACCCCCGCCTGATGCCCAACACCTTAAACCCTTCACTCGCCGCCCTGTAGACCAGTGCCTTGATGCAGGGATTGAGGCCGGGGACGTCCCCGCCGCCCGTCAAGATGGCAATTGTGGGATGCTTTTCTACTGGTTTTTCCATGGCTCCCTCCTTTGATCCGGTATTTGAAAGAAACCGGCACACCCTTTTATAAAAATAAGAGATCGCAAGCGAGACTGTCAAGGCGATTCTACCCCCTGATCGACCATCAGGGCGCCTCCCAAGATCCCGCGCAGCGGAGAGATGATGCCTGGGTGGTGGATGAGGGCCTTTTCTGTTGACAAGCCTTACTAAAAAGGTAAGCTTATCTGGTTTCCATCCTGGATTGGAAACTTTCTGGTGCCCTGAGCTTATTTAGGGCTGTGCACTGGTTGAATTGATGAAAGAGGAGGGTGCAGGATGCCGGTTTCAGAAAA
>CAYUCJ010000426.1:0-2961 GCA_964443285.1 uncultured Desulfobacteraceae bacterium
ATCTTGGCCGAACTCAATTACTTCTATATACAGATTTGTGCGAAGAATGTCTCACGTGCCGCGATCCGGAGATTTACTGCAAGTTCCGCGCTTCGTGCCCGATCTGGTTTATGCAGTAAAAAGGATATGCCATGGTAGATATAGAGAAAATTCTTTTTCCTTGTGATTTGACAGAAAACTGCATGAAGATTCTACCTTATGTGCTATCAGCTTCTGAGAAATACAATAGCAAGATTTACCTGTTCCATGTGGTAGAGGAACTTCCTAAATGGCGTAGCGGCTTCTATATTCCCCATATTCCCTGGGATCAGTACCAGGAGGAGGCATTGAAAGGAGCTGAAAAGGCGCTTGACAGGATTTGTAAGAAGCAGTTGCAGGGTTGCCCCAATTTCCAAAAAATGATTCTTTCCGGAGATCCGGCCCAAGAGATTCTAAAAACCATTGAAAGGGAAGGAATAGACCTGGTGATTATGGGCACGCATGGTCGCAAGGGATTAGAGCATGTTTTTTGGGGGAGCGTAGCCGAGAATGTGGTAAAAAAGTCGCCAGCTCCCGTATTGACCATTAATCCTTATAAGCTCAAGTAATTTGCCATCAATGAGAAATCATTTACAGGATGGAAAATATCCGGAGCGCAGTGCAAGAACTGATGGCGTAAGGGTGTGTACCGAGAGGAGATCATGGAGGCTGCTAATGGCAAGAGGATGTGAGGGTGAATTTTGATGAAAGCAGATTGGGTCTCCCTTAAAATAGATTCCACGCGAGAAGCGATCTGGCGAAACATCAATAGGCCTTTATGGGGGGTTACAACTAAACTTGGTTCTCGATGGGATGCTCGAATTTGCGAAGGCCTACAGAGGATAATTGGCAACCAAGACAATGCTGGTAAAAGGTCTCAATGACAGCGATGCCCTGCTCAGGGAAATCGAGGGATGGGCACAACCTCCTGCTGCGGTATTTAATTGTGGTTAAAGGACGAAAACACTAAAAGGAGATAGAGGCTATGGTCGAAATAAAAAAAATACTACTTCCATGTGATTTGACGACAAATGCGTCTAAAATTTTTCCCTATGTGTTGTCTGTTGCCGAAAAGTATAACAGCATGATTTATCTGCTTCATGTAGTAGAAGATCTTCATGGACTGGCACCCTACCCCTATCCTGGTTTGGGAAATGATCAAAAAATACATGAAAAAGCTGCTGAAAAAACCTTGCTAAAAAAAGTTGATAAAATGTGTGATGAAGTATGTGATGAACATTTTCAAGGCTGCTCTAACATTAGCAAAGTAATTGTTGTAGGACATCCGGTTGCTGAAATTTTAAAATTTGTAGAATCTGAAGATATTGATCTGATCATTATGGGCACGCATGGCCGTAGTAGGATGGAGCATGTGATATTTGGCAGTGTAGCAGAAAATGTTGTCAAAAAATCACCTGTCCCCGTTCTTACTATTAATCCTTACAGGCTTAAATAATCCGAGTAGCTGTGAAAAGGAAAGGGATGTGGCGCTTCTGTCTATCTTTAAGCACTCTTTAATGATCAGTTTTTTTGTATTCGTGATGATGCTTTTGGTAGACTTTGTCGATACAATCAGCAAAAAACGCATTTCTGACATTTTGAAAGGAGGCCGGTGGAGACAATACACCCTGGCCTCTTTTTTCGGTTCAACCCCCGGCTGCCTGGGTGCATTTATGAACGTGAGCCTTTATGTACACGGTTTGATCAGTTTCGGCGCTATCGTTGGTGGCATGATTGCTACATCCGGAGATGAAGCATTTGTAATGCTTGCCCAATTCCCCGGCACCGCTTTGGTTCTTTTCGGATTGTTATTCGTTTCGGGAATCATTTTTGCCTGGATAAGCGACAAGGCTGTTAAAATTCTGAGAATTACACCTTGTGAATCTTGCCTTGACGCTCAATGTGAGCATTGTGAGTCCGGTATGGATAACCATGAGCCTATCGGTAACATTTTTCGTCCCGTAAATTTATTAGAAAATTTTCGGTCTTTTTCCTTTACCCGGTCTCTCGTCCTTATGTTGATTGTTTCTTTCATGCTTCTCGTATTTACCGGAATCCTCGGCCCTACCACCTGGAACTGGAAACGATTGACATTTATAGTCCTTTCGCTGGGTTCATTATGGATTGCTGTTGTAGCTTCAGAGCACTACATGCATTCCCATATCTGGGATCACATCATTATAAAGCATCTGTCTCGGGTTTTTTTGTGGACCTTTGGTGCACTATTTTTTGTCCATTGGGGGTTGTCTTTTTGGAATCTGGAGTTCTTTATTCGGGAACACATGATGTGGGTACTCTTGCTCGGAGCCTTAATTGGGGTGGTCCCCGAGTCCGGACCTCATCTGATTTTTGTGATGATGTATGCACAGGGGCTTGTACCCTTTTCGGTGCTTTTCACCACATCATTTGTCCAGGACGGTCACGGCATGCTACCGTTGCTTTCGTACAGTATCAAAGACTCCATACTCATCAAGACGTTCAACCTTGTTTTCGGAATCGCCATAGGGGCAACACTTTTTGCCTTAGGGATATGATAGCGTGTGAGCAAGCCTATAAATAGACTATTAAAAGGAAAAAGATAAAATGACAGCTATCAATTCTCAAGAGAACCTACGCCAAATGGCTTCCCGATGGCTTGCGCCTTCTCAGGATGCCCATCCTTTACGAATTCATACGGACACCACGGATTTCTTCCGCGTGGAATATGGTGATGTGGTTGTTCTAGGGGGCAAGCCCTATCTCGTTCGCCACAACGCCAAAGAGGGGAGGTTCGGGATTGATGATGATGACAAATTTTGGGTGAAGAACGCCATTGACCTAAAAAATGGAAATCGAAAGATCATCAAACTCGTATTTTATGAAAAATTCAAGTCTCATATCGGAGGGATTGAATTTGACTGTTTTCGCAGCCCGAAAAAAGAGGCACGAATTTTAGATCTGGTC
>CAYUCJ010000427.1:0-2947 GCA_964443285.1 uncultured Desulfobacteraceae bacterium
GCTTTTTCCAGGATCTCTTCAGAAACATCAAGCTGGGCAATGGCTTCACGGATTTCTTTTTCGCTTTTCAAAGCCTCATTCTTCCTATTTTCCGCGATTCGCAGACCGGTCAGGACACCGGCTCTCCGTTCCCCGAAATCCTCCGGAAGGAGGACGGCATCCAGGTATGACGTTCTTTCCTCCAGGAGTTCTTTTCTCCTGCCAATCAGGGGGAAGGCATCTCTGATCCTCTCGAGACGGTGTCGTTTTTTCTGCTTTTCTGTCAGTTCAAAAACGAGATCGGCTCTATCTCGTTTTGCATTGTTCAGTGCTTCATCGTGCCGCTCCCATTCCTGCCCGGGAAGCTGGGCATCGCGGAGCTCTTTTCGGGTTTTCTTGAGCCTCGATAGGGCCTCATTGATCAGAGGCTTCTGCCCCGAAGGCCTGAAAAGGTTATCCGCCTCTGATTGGAGTTCCTCCTGCACCTTGCGGAGGTCGGCTATGCCGGATCCTGCAGCAAAGAGCATCTGGCCGAGGCTGCCCCCGCCCTGAATGATCTCCGTGCCGCCGCGAACCAGGTCACCGTGGTCGATACCGAACATGGTGGAGAAAAGCTCGGCGGTCATGCCGCCCAGGAACGGACGCAGCGCAGCATCATCCAGAACGGTGCTGTCATCGGGGCACCGTAGCGTATTGACCCTGCCTTTCCTTCGGATAAATTCCAGACGGGTGCCATCGCTTTGTTCGATCACGGCGCCGATGCGTAATTTAGCATAGGGATGGATAAAATCGTCCAGGGACCGCTCCGGGATTCCGAAGAGCATCTGCCTCAATGCCCGAAGAGCGGAACTTTTGCCCGCCTCGTTAGGGCCGTATATGACGTGGAGCCCTTCGTCACCGTCGCCAAGTTCAAGGAGTGTATCTTTGAAGGGGCCAAAAGCGATCAGGTTCATTTGGAGGATTTTCATGACAAATCCCCCTTTCTCATGAGACGCCGCAAAAGCATGGGACCCACCTGCTCAAGTTGCTCCGCCAGCCATATGGGGTCTTCCGGTGAAACGACTCCCCCGTCCTCCATCAGTTCCTTTGGCAATTTCCTGGTCATTTCTTTAAGTGTCTCTCCGATCCCCATGAGTTGATCCGGTTGAGAACGCAACTCATCCAGATATCGCCGGAGTTCACCGATCGGACCTTCTGCCTGGGCTCCCGTTTCTATATCCTTTGGAGAGGTGGTCCGGAACCTTACCTTCTCGATCCAGAACCTGTCCCCGCTGATATCCACCGCTACTGACTTTATGTCGTTTATCCATCGTTCCTGGTTTGCTGCCAGATCAGTATGGGCCTGTGAAGGACCCTCGATTTCCACGCGTGCTATCAGTGGCATGCCGTTGTTTTCTCCGAGGATCTTTTCCAGGTGGCCTGAGACCAGATCGACAACTTCATTTCCGGTCCCGGCTCCGGAGGCATCAACGGCAAGTTTTGTCCAGCGAATCACGTCGATGGGTTTGAAATCAGCAGAAGGCCGACCCTTTTCATCGACCGTTACCAGCATGCATCCTTTGGCTCCGGTTTCACGGATATTGCGTCCCTGGGTATTCCCGGGGAACACGATCAACGGGTCATCGGAGAGCACTTCACGCTGATGGACATGACCAAGTGCCCAGTAGTCATATCCCTTCATCTGAAGATCCTCCACCTTGCAGGGGGCATAGGGTTCATGTCCTTCCCTGCCTGTTGCGCAGGTATGGAGCATGCCGATATTGAAGTGCCCCGGCAGGGGGGCAGGGTAATTGAGAGAAAGGTTTTTCCTGATTGCCGGAGATGCGAAGCTCTGGCCGTGGATCGCGACCCCAAGGTCTTCTATCACAAGTGTGGCGGGTTGGTCTTTCGGGAAGACATGAGTGCCTTCCGGGAACCGGATCGTCTTGGTGATTTTGCTGGCTGCATCATGGTTCCCCGAAATGATGTAAACAGGAATATGTGCCTCCCTCAATTTACTCATTTGCGAGACAAAATAGAGCCCCGTGTTGTAGTCTTTCCAGTCCCCGTCATATAGATCACCGGAGATAAGAACAAAATCGACCTGTTCAGTGATGGCAAGTGTCACCAAGTGTCTGAATGCCTGACGGGTGGCCTGGCGGAGTTCTTCCACCGGGGCGCCTTCATGGTAGGAAAGCCTGATCAAAGGGCTGTCCAGATGGATATCAGCCGCATGGATGAATTTTATCATTGCTCACAATCCTCCTCTCTGCCATCTTCTCTTGCGAATAGTGCCATATGAAGAACCTCGTTGTCCAGGACCCGGAAAAGCCGGCAATGATACCGAGACATGGAGCAACCGCTTTGTTGAGATTTGGCAAAACAATACCGGAGAATTTTGACAGATACGGTCGCAAAAAAGTCATTTTTATTGAAATACTTCTGGAGGAATTCCGGGGAATTCCGGGGACAGTACACTAATTATCGCTCTTTTTTGGTTTTCTCCCGGGTTTTCGGGGCCTTAAATGTGGCGATCGGGGGCAGACCTTGACAAGTGGGTCGCCCCCATGCGGGGGCGTGGGTTGAAACTTCGCTAAAGGATGGCTTTGTCGATGGGCTTCAGGTATTCGGTTTCCCTCCACCCTGTCATCCAAGGCTATAGGCTCCTGATTTTCGCCCCGGCAGGACTGACTCCTGCTGAACATGCCGGCCTTTGCCGGACACACAACCGTGTACGATCCTTCCCGGTGCTACCACTGATGCGGAAACCATCAAGGGCTGTCTTCAAGGCAGATAGAGGATGACCAGCAATTCAGCCTCTTTGTCTCCGGGATTGGAGAGATGGTGATCGAGGTTGGAATTGAAGCGTAGCGACTCCTTTTCCACAAGTCTCGTCTGGTCCTGATTCACGATGAGTTTCACCTCACCGGAAATCACATAGACAAACTCCTCGCCTTCGTGTCGATATCCCACACCCTCGTGAGGCGTT
>CAYUCJ010000428.1:0-2928 GCA_964443285.1 uncultured Desulfobacteraceae bacterium
CCCGATAGGTTGCCGCTTGCGGCATAAACCAGCTTGCTACAAAGTCTTCAAATGTCAGCCACCTGTCAAGAAAAAACCTGTACGGGCATGATCATTCTTCTTTCTTTTGAGCCTAACGCCTTATATCCTGCGCCTTACACCTTGACTCATCGCCTACAATTATCCTTGAGAAGAAACACATGAAGTGCTAGAGATAGATGTCAACGCTCTTAGGTGGAATGACAATGAAAATGGTGATCGAAAACGCAAGACGGGTTCTCGAGATAGAGGCCCAAAGTATCGTCGCTCTCATAGACCGGATCGGCCCGGAGTTTGAAAAGGCTGTGGAGATGATCCTGAAGTCCAAAGGCAGGGCGATCCTGACGGGAATGGGAAAATCGGGCCTGGTGGCGCGCAAGATCTCCGCGACCTTGAACAGCACCGGCACCCCTTCCCTCTTCCTTCATCCGGCTGAAGCCATACACGGGGATCTGGGAATGGTGACTTCCCGGGATATCATCGTGGCCCTTTCCAACAGCGGGGAGACGGTCGAAATCAAGTCCATCCTGCCCTTGATGAAGAAGATGGGGGCAAAGATCATAGCGCTCACAGGCTGCCAGGATTCGACAATGGCGCGGATGAGCGATGTGGTGATCGACGTGGGAGTGGAAAAGGAGGCCTGTCCCATGGGGCTGGCACCCACTGCGAGTACCACGGCCGCCCTGGCCATGGGAGATGCCATCGCCGTCGCCCTGATCAATAGAAGACGTTTCAGCCAGCAGGATTTCAGAAAATTCCATCCGGGAGGCAGTCTGGGTGAACGGCTCTCCATCAAGGTGAGGGAAATCATGCTGACCGGTGAACACATCCCCGTCGTCTCGAGAAAGACCGACATCAGAGAGGCGATTGAAGTGATGAACGCCAAACGCATCGGCGCAACCCTCGTCGTTGACGGAGATCGACATGTGATCGGGATTATGACCGACGGGGATCTGAGACGTGCTCTTCTCAAGTATTCCAGTATCTATGACCAAAAACTAGAGGACCTGATGTCACCTTCCCCGAGAACCATAGGCGAGAAACAAACCGCTGCAGAGGCTTTGGAAATCATGGAAATGAACGGAATCACTCACCTGGTCGTCAATGACACTGAAGGATGCCTCAAAGGCATTGCACACCTTCATGATCTCCTGGGAAGAGAGGATTTCAGGATCAACGGCAACAGTCACCCGACAAACGGGTTTCGCCCCTGATCTCCCCTTTGCGCGAGCCCTTTTCTGAACAACTGCTCCAACAACATCCCAACCGCCGCACACTCCAGTCCGAAGGGCAGATACCCGGCATATCCCAGGATGGGCATTTCGAAGACCTTGAAACGGTGAACAAAAGGGATGTGGTAAGTCCACCTGGCAAGGCTCCAATAGTTCCACATCTCCCAAAACCAGCCACAGAACAGACCGGCAGCCGACGAGGAAATCACAAGACGCCAGTCTCCTCCGGCAATACCTGAGAGGACGTTTTGCTCTCCTGAAAGGACCTGCAAACCGGTCAGAATAAGAAGGGGAGAAACCCAAAGAAGTGAAAACAGATAATCAGGCCACACGCCGATACCCAGCAACCCCAGTCCGGCGGCCGTAACGGCTGCCCATGCCCAGACTCGCGGCCTCAATAGAACTATCCGGACCGTGTCTTTGAACCCGTCCCGGATCCATCCCGCCTCTGACAACCATTCCCTGGTACTCAGGACCGCCGGTAAGACCGTTGAAAAGGGAACCGTTGCACACCAGAAATAAGACCAGCCGTTCGCAGACGCCGAACCATACGACCAGTTCCCTACAAAGTGGTTCAGGTACTCGAAAAACCACCAGAAAAGGCCACTTGCGGGGAAAAGCAGGAGAAAGAAGGCCGGCCGGTCCAGCATGATGCAGCGTCCCGTGCGCCGATAACTGAGACCGTTAACAACAATGATAAAGGAGAGCCAAAGGGGGGTAAAGGTGTGGGCCTGATAGGAGCTGAACCAATCAAAACGCGTCCAGGCCATGAACCAGGCCGCCATTCCTGTTATGACTCCAGCCCAACCCCACCACGCAAAGGCACGATCGCGGCGCCGGATTGTTTCTCTCTTCTTGAATCCCTTTGCACCCTGCACCGTCAGTGGGATGAGAACAGCCAAGATAAAGACACCATAGATGAAAAAAGCGACCCACGAAAACGGGGCATGCCTGACATTAGCTTCCCCGGTGGGAAAGGAGAGATACCTTCCCACGGGCCTTCCTGCGAGTGAGACTCCAAGCGGGGGAAGCCCAAGCAGCATGAAGGTGAGAAGTGTGAATTTTAGAAAGACCCGCCGCAAAACGTTCAACCTTGGGCACCCGGAAGGGCAGGCCTTATCGCTGAAAATTTCGACCAGCGTTTCAACAGTGGCAATGCCCTTTTCACGTTTCCCATGCTATCAAGGGCTGCCCTCTCCCCTTCACGAATCAGATCCGTCGCCTGTTCAAAATCCGTCCAGTGCAGGCTGCCTACATTTGGCCGAATCACCACATCAGCTCCCTTGAGTTTTTCCTGTTCCAGGTGAAAACTCATGATCTCGGCCGCACGAACATAGACATCCATGGCCGATCCAATCTCATCACGTGCCCTGATCTCGCTGTCCACCGTCACCGCCACCACAAACTCCGCACCCCGTTCCCGGGCCACCAGGGTCGGCACAAGGCTGGCAATGCCGCCGTCGGAGAGCAACCTGCCGTCGTCCTTGACAGGGGGCACCGCACCGGGCACGGCACAGCTGGCCATGACCGCTTTTCGCAGCGACCCATGTGACAATACAACAGGATATCCGCTGATGAGATCCGTGGCCACTGCCACAAAGGGCATGTGAAGTTCCTCGATCCGGATATCCGGCACGAAATAGTCGATCATGGCCTGGAAATCCTCGGCATGGAGAAT
>CAYUCJ010000429.1:0-2919 GCA_964443285.1 uncultured Desulfobacteraceae bacterium
CCCCTTATATTCCTCTTCTCGGTCACCCCGTAATGCATCTTCAGCGCCTCTGAGGTAAAACGGGTGCCCACGTCTTCAAAATTCTTGTGCACGTATTCCACCACCTCCCTGGCCAACCGCTTGTAGTCGATGTGGGGTTGGGGCAGTTTCCCCGAAGATGACGATTTCTTTACGGCCACCGGGGAAAGGATTTTTTTCACCGCCGTATCCTCGCAATAGGGGCACGCCACCAGGCCCCGCTTGCGCTGATCCTCAAAGGAATCCAGGCTGTCAAACCATCCTTCAAAGGTGTGCCCCATGGAACATTGAAGATCGAAGACGATCATGCCTGCTACCTTTCAGCGTAGAGTACCGCGAGAATACGGGTGGTATCCTTTCCGTGGCATTTCACCAGGTGGGGAACGGTTGAATCGTAATAGATGGAATCCCCGGGATCGAGGAGGTGCACCTCTTTTCCAAGGCGAACTTCCATGGTTCCTTCCAGCACGAAAATGAATTCCTGCCCATCATGGGCCGAACGTTCTTCTTCGGTGTCAGCCTGCTCAAGGGTCACCAGAAAAGGTTCCATGTGACGGTCTTTCTTGTGTGGAGCCAGGGATTCATACTCGTACCCGTAGGCCTTCCCCTTCCCTGAATCATAGCGGGAAATCAGCTTCCGGTCGTCATGCCGCACAATGGTATAGGGGCGCGTCTCGTCTCCGGAAATAAAATAACCCATTTTCATTTCCAGAGCCTTGGCCAGCCGGATTACCGTTCCGAGGGGCGGCGCCGCAGTTTCATTTTCAATGGCCTCCAGGCTGGCTTCCGGAATCCCGGTTCTCAGGGAAATATCGCACAGGCTCAGGTTGCGGCTCTCCCTCACCGAACGGACGCGTCCACCCACGTGGACCGCAAAGTCCGCTTCACCCGCAGGCCCATTGCCGAGGCTGTCCATGAAATGCCTTTCTTCATCTTTCCGGGCAAATTGGTCACTGATATCACTGAGAAAATCCATGTAGGCGTCGCGTCCCTTGTCGCCCTGGTCTTTGTTGTCTTCCATTCTCATTACCTCTGGTTACGATACGTTCCGTCCAATAAGATAGCGCACTTCCGGGTTCAGTCGGCACCGGCGGTAGAATCGCCGGAGATCCCCGGCCGATCGGTTTCATTGTACCATCTCGACGCGGTACGGGTCAATCAAACCCTTCAGGAGGATTTGGAATCAGGTCTCAAGGACAAAGATCACTTCCAGTTTCACCCTGTACTCTTCGATCTTTCCGTCTTCCACTGCTACACGTTGCTCCAGGACCCGCAGGCCGGTAATCCCTCTCAAGGTTCGATTGGCCCTTTCAAAACCTGCCTTGATCGCTTCTTCAAAACTGATGGGAGAAGCCGCGATGATCTCCGTAACCCTTGCCACACGCTCCATAGGTATCACCTCCTGCAACAGATGAAAATGGAAGACCGTTATCGTATCCCTTGACACAGATAATGGGCGAACATAGTATGATAGACATCCGCATAAAAGCTAGACGATAACATATCAAAAATCAACGGATTTTTTAGAAACCCATCAGAATGACAAAGGTTATTCTACACAGAAAGGAAACTCGAAATGGCCGAAAGACAATACCTCGTAGATGATCTTGAATTGAAGGACTCCTGGCGCATGTTCCGCATCATGGCGGAATTTGTCGAAGGATTTGAGGTGATGCCCGAAGTCTATCCTGCGGTGACGATTTTCGGATCGGCAAGATCGTTGCCCGAAAGCCAGGATTATCAGAAAACCGTACAGCTTGGTCGTCTGCTCGTTGAGCAGGGCTTCAATGTCATCTCTGGCGGGGGCCCGGGTATCATGGAGGCGGCCAACAGGGGTGCGGCAGAAGCGGGCGGCAAATCGGTCGGGCTCCACATTCACCTGCCCAGCGAGCAGGAGGCCAATATTTATGCCAATGTCAAGCTGGATTTCAAATACTTCTTTATCCGGAAGGTGATGTTCGTCAAGTATGCCGTGGCCTACGTCATCATGCCCGGGGGTTTCGGTACCATGGATGAACTCTTTGAGGCCCTGACATTGATCCAGACCAAGAGGATCAGGGCCTTTCCGGTCATCCTCCTGGACTCTGGCTTCTGGAATGGACTTGTGGACTGGTTCAAGGACACCCTTGTCCGCCAAGGGACCATCTCCGAGAAGGACCTTGATCTCTTTCATGTTGTGGACACTCCCGACGAAGCCGTCCGCATCATCAGCCAAATGGTCATTATCTGATTTGGAATCCGAAGTTCTCGAAAACCTCCGCAGGTGGGCCGCTGATTTCGCCATTGCGCTTTCAGCGGACCAAACGGCCCAGTTGAAAAGCTATGTCTCTGAATTGTGGGCCTGGCAGGGAAAAATCAACTTGACGGGCCTCCGTTCAATGGACCGCATTTTCCGTGAACTCCTCCTGGACTCCCTTATTCCCCTTCCCCATCTCCCCGCGACCGGCCGGCTGCTGGACATGGGTTCGGGTGCAGGCTTTCCTGCAATCCCGCTAAAGATATGTCTACCCCGCGTCACCTTTCACCTCCTTGAACCCATCGGCAAAAAGACCGCTTTTTTGGGTCAGGTCATCCGTTTGCTCGGCCTGAGGGACGTCCAAGTGACCAAGGCCAGGATTGAGCGGAGCGGAGGGCGGATTCTCCCGGGGGATTACGACGTGGTCACGACCCGGGCCGCAGCCCCTTTGCCCCAACTCATCGAATGGTGCGCGCCCTGCCTCAGGGAGGAAGGACTTCTGGTCAGCTTTCAGGGGAGTTCCTGGCAGGCCCATGTGGAAAGGTGTTCAGAAATCATGGCAAGACATCACCTGGTCCTTTCAAGATCTCTCCCTTACAGGTTGCCGGGAACAAACCGGGAACGGGCCATCCTCTTCATCAAAAAAAAGGAGGGATAAACCTATC
>CAYUCJ010000430.1:0-2906 GCA_964443285.1 uncultured Desulfobacteraceae bacterium
TATATTCATAGATGGCACGGTTTTTTTTATACCCTTTTGTGTTTTCGGACGCCCAGCAATCCCTGCGGAATGACCATGATGACCGCCAGCAGCACGAACCAGACGAAGACATATTTGACCCAGTTGGGCAGATAGGTCCCGACGAGATTTTCCAGAACCCCGAGCAGTACGCCCCCCAGCACGGCTCCGGGCAGACTTCCGAAGCCGCCGAGCACCGCACCAACCAACGCTTTGAGAATGACCATGAACATCCCGACGTTCAGGATCAGCAGCGGCGATATGAGAATTCCCGCAATGGAACCGATCGCCCCGCTCAGCCCCCATGACATGGAATAAACACGCGTCACCGACACCCCCATCAGGTTCGCAGCCGTTTTATTCTGGGAAGTGGCCCGAATGGACAGGCCCATCCTGGTTTTGTTGAGAAAAAGATATAAGGCAATCATCACTCCGATGGAGACGGCGATAATCCCCAGGAACAGAGGACTGATCACGAGTCCCATGGGGAGATGGAGAACCTGATCCGAAAAAGGCGGTGGCATTCTCAGATCATCGAACGTCCAGATATGCCCGGTGGCGTTTCGAAGAATCATGCCGACCGCAATGGAAACCATGATGGCATTCAAATCAGGCGCATCTATAAGACCCCTGAAGGCGACTGCTTCGATGATCATCCCGATCACCCAGGAGATGAGGAAGCTCAATAGGAACACAAGCCAGTAGGGCAACAGAAAATCGGCAACAAGGGTATAGGAGATGAAGGCGCTCAGGACAACCATTTCTCCCTGGGCAAAGTTGATGATGCCGGTCGCTTTGTATATCAGGACGAAGCAAATGGCCACGAGGGCATAAATGCAACCCATCACGGATCCGAAGATAATTTGCTGGAAAATTTCAATGACCATTTCCATTCAACATCCCCAAGTGAAGTCCAAGAGATTAGTTGCCCAGATATGCTTTTTTCACGTGTTCATTCTCCAGTAATGCTTCGCTTTTTCCATGAACCGCTATCTTCCCGGTTTCGAGCACATAGCCGTGACCGGCAATGGAGAGACCCAGGTTTGCATTCTGCTCCACCAGGAGAACGGTCATGCCTTGGGTGTTGATCCTGCGGACAATCCCATAGATCTCCTGAACGATCAGGGGGGCCAAGCCGAGGGAAGGTTCATCGAGCAGCAAGAGCTTGGGGCGGGACATGAGTGCGCGGCCAATAGCTAGCATTTGCTGCTCCCCGCCTGAGAGCGTACTGGCGATCTGATCGGCCCTTGAGTTCAGGATAGGGAAGTAATTATAAACGGCAGAGAGATCACTCGCGATTTCCGGCATACTTTTTCTGCAAAAGGCCCCCATCCTGAGGTTCTCCAGAACGGTCAGCTCAGGAAAAAGTTCTCTTCCCTCGGGTACCTGGGAGATCCCCAGTTTGACCACCTTGTGGGGTCTCAAACCGTCTATCCTGCGGTTCCCGAATTCAATGGTCCCTCCTGAGGGTGAAATCAGCCCGGATATGGTTCTCAGAAGCGTCGACTTGCCCGCGCCGTTCGCCCCAAGTACCGTCACGATACTCCCGGAATCCGCCTCAAGGGATATCCCTTTTAGGGCATAGACTTGCCCGTAGTAGGTCTCCAGGTTTTCTATCCTGAGTAATTGACTCAAAATCCGTGTTCTCCCAAAACCCCCGCGCCCCGCCCGGATATGGTGTCAAAAACGGGTTGAGGGCAGGGGGCACTCAGGGAAGATGCCTCATTTTTTCTCGAGTTCGGGGACCGGCATATTCTTCCACTTGATCCAGTCGGTGACCTCTATCACCTTGCCATCCTTTATCTGGCCGATGATAACGGATGAACTGGCCCTGTGACGGTCCGGCGCATAGGCGAATCCGGATCCCTGGTAGTAGGGCAGGTTGAGATTATTTTCGTTGATGGTTTCAACGGCCTTGATGAATTTTGCCCTCGTAAGGTCCTTCCCTGCCCGCCTGCAGGCCTCTGCAAAAACGACCACGTTGCTCATCCCTGAGTTCATCATGTTGTCGACCTGCTTGTCCGGGTAATAACTCTTGGCCAGGTCCCTGTACGGGGCCAGCTCCGGGCGGTTCGGGGCCTTAAAGGGCAGCATGATGAAAACACCCTCCGCGTCTTTTGCGGCCACCTTGATAAATCCGGGATTGCTGCACATCAACGGTGTGATTGTTTTGGGATAATAGCCTATACTGTGCATGGACTTTAAAATCTTGGTCACCCCGGGCGGCGTTGCTGCTATGACGATGCAGTCTGCACCCGATTTTTTCAGCCGTGTTGCCTGGGAACTTACATCGTAGTCGTCGATTTTAAATTTTTCTTCCGCCACCGGTTTGGATCCGATTGCACTCAAGTATTCTCTTGCCGCCTCAAGGTGCTCATCTCCGAACGGGTTGTCCAAGTAAAAAACGGCCACCTTTTTGCAATTCTGCTCCTGCATCATATATTTGATCCCCTGAATGCATAACTGCCGGTATGATGCGGCATCCGAAAAGATGAAGGGATCATTGTCGAGGAGCTTGGATTGGGTGGCGGCCCCGTATAACGGGACTTTATACTGGTGCAGAAGCGGCCGGCTTGCCAGGACATTGGGGGTCCCCAGGTTGAAAACGAAACAGAAAACTTTGTCCTGGGTGATCATTCTCCTGACATTGGCGACATGCCGGTCCGTGCGGTAGGCGTCATCCATCACGATCTGTCTGATTTTTCTTCCATAAATGCCGCCCTTTTTATTGATCTCGGCAATCATGATCTTTGTGCCGCAGACGTTTTGATTTCCGACATAGGCCATACCTCCGGTCAAGGCCTGTATGGTCCCGATGAGGATTTCACTGTCTGTGACCCCGACCTCTGCCGATGCCTGAAAGAGAGGGGATGCCAGAAGCAACAGGA
>CAYUCJ010000431.1:0-2900 GCA_964443285.1 uncultured Desulfobacteraceae bacterium
CTTGGAATACCCAAGGTCAAGGTGGCCGTCGTGGCTGAAAAGGCCATGTGGGCAGACCCCATGATCAAGGCGACACAGGGCCTCATCCCGAAGATGGGAATGGAGTTGGCGGGAATATGGCGCCCCTCCGCGACGGCCACGGACGTGACCGCCATACTCTCGGCGATCCAGAGCTCCCATGCCCAGATGATCTTCACCATCTTTTCGGCCTCCGTGGGGATTACTTTTGCCCGGCAGGCCGGCGAGCTGAAAGTCCCGGCCGTGCAGGTGGGAATTAATGTGGAAGCCCAGAAAGACGGCTTCTGGGAGGCCACACAGAAAAAGGGCGATTACGTGATGCAGCTGGATACCTATTGCCAGGGCGTGGATTATAACGAACTCACCGCGCCTTTTGTGGATGGGTACGTCAAGCGGTTCGGGGAAACGCCCGAATATAACGCGGCTACCCATGACGCCATCTTGTACAGCCTCGCCCCGGCCATCGAGCAGGCCGGCACCCTTGATGCGGACAAGCTGGTGTCCATAATGGAAAAAAGAGTGTACAAGACGACTGCAGGCACGCTCAAGTACATAGTGGATGACAAGGGGCGGCAGACCCATGACCTCACATGGGGCCCGGGATATATGACAGGCATCGGGGCCCAGTGGCAGAACGGAAAAAAGATGGGTGTCTGGCCCAATCACTGGGTTGCGGCCAAGGGCGCCCCCGAGATTACCTACAAGGGCATCGTGCCTTACAAGATCCCGCCGTGGGTCCTCGAAGCGTATAAAAAGTAGCCTTTTAGAGCAAGGGTTCCTTCCCGCTTCATGGGTTCATCCGGCGGGAAGGCGACCCAAGCATACGCCTGTGAAAAGCGCATCGAGGTGACATGGCTGTTAACATCCTCATCAGCGGTCTGATCAGCGGCAGCATGTATGCCCTTCTCGCCATCGGCTTTTCCCTGATTTTCGGGGTGGCCCGGATCGTCAATATCGCCCACACCGGCTTTTACATGCTGGCGGCATACTGCATCTTTTTCATCACCCAAAAGATGGGCCTGAATCCCGTCACGGCAATGGTCGCGGCCGTCCTTGTTGTGACGCTGCTGGGCCTGATCGTCTACCTTCTCTTTGTCAAGCCCATCCGGGAACATGAGGCAGCGGTCCTGATCGGCACCATTGCTCTGGCCATCGCCATGCAGGAAGTCATGCTGCTCCTCTTCAGCGGCTCCTTCCTGAGCGTGCCTTCTCTGATCGGCGGGTATTTCAACCTGCTGGGGGTCAAGGTGTTTTACCAGCAGATGTTGACCTTCATCGTGGTGCTCCTGACCCTGGCGGCGCTCTGGATCCTGCTCATGAAGACGAAATTGGGACTGGCCATCCGGTCGACGGCCGAAGACAGGGAAGTGGCCAATCTGATGGGAATGAACGAGAGCCGGGTGACCATGATTGCCATGGGGATATCCGTGGGGCTGGCCGCCCTGACGGGGGCGGTGGTCGTTCCCCTCGCTATTGTGAGCCCTTTCATGTGGATGGACCCCCTGATTATCATGATGGCGGTCGTGGTCCTCGGAGGCCTTGGCAGCATCAAGGGGAGTTTCGTGGGAGCCTATATGATGGGGTTTGCCGAGGCACTGGTCGTCTTCCTGATACCGAAAGGCGCCTTTCTGAAGGGTCCCGTCGCTTTATCCATCATGATCCTGGTACTGCTCATCAGGCCTGAAGGCCTCTTCGGCGTCGCATTCGAGGAAGAGAGATAGAGATGGGTCCACTTGGCTTTTACCTGAGAAAACTTTTCGCGATCTTCAAGGGTGAAATTCTGGTCCTTCCGAGCCGGTTCGCGGTGCTGCTTTTCTTCTTGTTCGTCCTCTTGTTTCCTGTCATATCCACTGATCCCTATCTGCTGCGAATTATGATCCTGACCAATATCTTCGCGATCCTTGCAGCCAGCTGGGACCTTCTTTCCGGGTTCACCGGCCAGATGAATTTCGGGCATGCCCTTTTCTTTGGCGTCGGCGCCTATACGGCGGCACTCCTGAACCTTCACTTCCACATCCCCCCTTGGGGGAGCATCCCGCTGGGCGCCCTGTGCGCCGTGCTTACGGGTCTGATCGTCGGGATACCCTGCCTCAGATTGAGGGG
This sequence comes from uncultured Desulfobacteraceae bacterium, assembly GCA_964443285.1. GTDB lineage: Bacteria > Desulfobacterota > DSM-4660 > Desulfatiglandales > Desulfatiglandaceae > CAYUCJ01. Next base: position 2,122 of record CAYUCJ010000431.1, read on the forward strand.
CACCTATCTGGCTTTGACGACACTGGCCTTCCCCATTATCCTGTTAGGGATCATCTATGCCCTGCCCGACCTGACGGGGGGGGAGCTGGGCATATCGGGGTTCGCCCGTCTCAGCCATTCTCATATCGGCAATTATTACATTACGGGCGTACTGATGCTCGGACTGTGCGCGTTGATGTGGAAGATCACCGACTCCAACACCGGCATTATTTTCCATGCGATCCGCGAGGACGAGCTGGCCGTCAGGACCGCGGGCATCAATACGACCCGTTACAAGCTCCTGGCCTTTTGCCTGAGCGGCTTTTTCGCAGGTATTTCGGGCGGTCTTTACGCCCACTTCATGCGCATCGCCGGTCCCTCCACCCTGGAAGTCTCCATGTCGTTCACCGTGGTCATCTGGGGTGTATTCGGCGGCATGGCCACCATCTATGGCCCGGTGGCCGCAGTCTTTATCCTTTTTCCCCTGCTGGAGTTCCTGCAATTCTGGTCCCAGTATCGGACGTTAATGTTCGCAGCGATCATCCTCCTGATCCTGCTCTATATGCCTGAGGGCTTGATGCCATGGATCCGCGACAAGCTAGAGAAGGAGTGCCCCAGGTGCAAGCTCAGAAACGCGGCCATCCGGAAGACATGCCGCGCGTGTACCGCTTCCCTGGACTAGTTCTGTTTCTCGATCTGAGGATGGTCTGGGAGAAGCATCACTGAATCAATTAGGATGGAGAAGCATGGATACGAAACAGGCCTATATGTCCAAACCCTGGCTGAAATACTACCCCGAA
>CAYUCJ010000432.1:0-2879 GCA_964443285.1 uncultured Desulfobacteraceae bacterium
TGTCCGGACGTCTTTTTCCTCCCATTGATCCACAGCAATTGCCCGGAGCATTACTATCCCGTTTTCATCCAGGCTGTGAAGCCGAGATGGTGTTGGTGAACTGCTTGCAGGCACTTGCTTTAGGCCCATAATGGCCATGAACGCCGAGGTCATCGCCATCGGCCAATGGCTCACGCAAAAGATGGGCCGATGTAAAGTCTGAACAAATGCGCTACATGGATCCGAGCTTTGGTTCGACCCTGTTTATCTCCACGGGGGAGGTCAGTGGAAGCGAACCGAAAGGAGAAATGCCATGAGCGAATCTCAAATGCCCATGTGGCAACGTTGGGCACACTTCCGATTTTCGGTGATCGGGCGACTTCTGTCGTGTCCGCCGGAAAAAGGACAACTGCAAAGGGCTATCGCGCAGCTGGCCCAAAAAACATATCAACACCCCATTGAATCCAGTCGGCAGATTAGCATCGGGGCATCAACCATCGAGCGTTGGTATTACAAAGCCCGGTCAGCCACTGACCCGATCGCCGTACTGGGGCGAAAAATCCGTTCTGACGCCGGTATTCGCTGGTCCATGTCGAATGTTCTATTAGAAGCGTTAAAGGCCCAGTACGAGGCCCATCCCCGTTGGAATGTTCAGTTGCACTATGACAACCTGGTCGCCACAGCCAAAGAACAACCACAACTTGAACCGGTGCCCAGCTACAAAACCGTACTGCGTTGTATGCGGGAAAAGGGGTGGTTGCGCACCCATGGACCGGCGCAGCCCAGCGACGGACAAGAGCAGGCAATAAAAAGGCTTCAACGCCGTGAAGTGCGAAGCTTTGAAGTCTCTCATGTCCATGGACTATGGCACTTGGACTTCCACCACGCCAAAATCAGGATTTTAGATACCACCGGCCAATGGTATCGTCCCATGGCCCTTGCCATTCTTGATGACTACTCAAGGCTCTGCTGTCATTTACAATTGTATTTGGCTGAGACCGCCGAGTGTTTGGTACACGGTCTGAAACAGGCCTTCATGAAGCGCGGCTTGCCGCGGGCACTAATGACCGATAACGGTGCTGCGATGCTTGCCGAAGAGACCCGACGGGGATTACAGCGGTTAGGCATCGAGCATGAAACAACGTTACCTTATTCTCCTTATCAAAACGGCAAACAGGAATCCTTTTGGGGATACCTGGAAGGCCGCCTGTTGGAACTTTTGCGCGGGGTCAAAGATTTAAAACTTGCCTTCGTCAATCAGGCGGCCCAGGCCTGGGTTGAACAGGACTATCACCGAAATATACACAGTGAAATCAAGACGACACCCCTGATGCGAATGCTCAACGGCCCTGATGTAGCTCGACCCGTCCCCGATAGCCGTTTTTTGCAATTGGCCTTTACTCGCCGGATACGCCGAACGCCACGCCACAGTGACGCCACCGTCGTGGTTGACGGTATTCGATATGAGCTTCCCGTACGCTTCGCCCATTTACCATCGGTCATTTTGCGGGCTCCCGGTTGGGACATAAGCCAAATGACCCTGGTCGACCCGAATACCGACGCTCCTCTGGTACGCCTGCTGCCTCAAGACAAGGTCAAAAACGCCTCGGGCATGCGCCGTGCCATCAATCCCGAAAAACCGATTGTCAAATCAAACCACGATCCCCTGCCGGCCCTGTTGCGAAAGTGGCTTGCCGATTATGCCGCTACCGGATTGCCGCCGGCTTATCTACCAAAGGAGGAAGTCAACCATGAATAATACCGACATGCGATCTTTGTACGGACTCAAATACAATCCTTTTCTGCCGGATGTTCCCTCTGAATCGCTTTTTAAAATACCCGGATCTGAACAATTTTTTCAGCGCGTGCAAACCATGGCCTCACAGGGAGGATTTGCCTTGATCACCGGTGATCCGGGCCTGGGAAAAAGTAAAACTCTGCAAAGTATCGCACATCGACTTGAACAAATCCCCGATCTTACCGTCGGCGTGATGCAGCGGCCCCAGAGTGCATTAACCGATTTTTATCGGGAATTGGGTGAACTCTTCAATGTGGGGCTATCTCCAGCCAACCGTTATGGTGGGTTCAAAGCGCTGCGCACACGGTGGAAAAGTCACTGCCAATCCACATTGCTACGGCCGGTACTGCTGATCGATGAGGCACAGCAGGTCTCCACAGAGTGCCTGACCGAGTTGCGCTTGCTGCAAAGCCATCACTTCGACTCGCAAAACCTCCTGTTTACCATCCTCTGTGGTGACAATAGGCTGCCCGAACGCTTCAGGACCACAGAGTTGTTGCCCCTGGGAAGCCGTATCGGACCACGGCTTGCGCTTTCACCTCTTTCTCCTGAACAACTCCAGGACTACCTCAACTTCGCTCTCGAACAGGCTGGACATCCGCAACTGATGTCTTCTGAACTGATCCGTACCCTGGCCGCCCATGCCGCCAACAATCTGCGCGTTCTCAACCAAATGGCAGCCGAATTGCTCAACGCTGCGGTTGAACGCAATTTGCCACGCATAGACGAATCTTTGTTTTTTGATCTATTTTCTCCAACAAAGCGCAAACAACGGAAAAATGATCATCTGAAAGAATAGTTGCAGAAAACCGGAGCGTTTCGTTCCGGCTACGGTTGCCCGGTGAAACGGAAACAGGCTCTGCTGGGGAGCAACCTGTCGAGGGATAGCCGGGTGCAGGGGCATTGAATAATGCCATAGAGGGAAACAGCAACTGATTATTGCTGTTTCCCTCTTTTTCATATTATTCAAGCTTCCTGCCCATGCCTTAAAAAACCCATTCAATCAGAGCGCGAAGCGCTTCCGTTTTCCCTTTTTGGTAATCCATCGTGGAGCTTGGCCTCAACAACATCAGTTTGCGAGACCATGCTCAGTACGCCAAAA
>CAYUCJ010000433.1:0-2870 GCA_964443285.1 uncultured Desulfobacteraceae bacterium
CTCTGGGGGTTTCCCATTGGTGAAGAAAGGCCGGGAGAGTCCCACGAAGAGACATTGCACGCGATGCTCAGCGCCTCCCTTCAACTCCGTGTGGTTCAAGTCTCACCCCTTAAAGCGGTCCGGCACGCCTACACCCATTTCAGCATGACGGTCCATCCCTTCAACTGCCTGCTGGAAGGAGATGAACCTCCTCAGGATCGACAGGTTTCTCGATGGGTTTCCATCCGTGAGTTAGATGACTTGGCCCTTTCAAAGGTCGATCGCAAGATTCTCGGTGAAGGGGATTTCCAGATGGGACGCCCCTAACCCGGGCTAAGTGGACAAACCCCCTTTGGCATCTTATATTCAAAGGAATTGAGCGAGTAGCCGCAGCAATTAGCTATTAGGAGTCGATCATGGACCAGGTCAAGAAAGACTATCCCTTTCGAAGCGTGTTCAGCCTCAAACCTCTCATGGACTATCTGCAGTCACAAACTACCGATTCCTGTAAGATAGGGACCTGCAAACGGGACAGTCTGGAAGAGATTCTTAAAAACGTTCCTGAACTTGGGGGACCCATAAAGGACCTGTCGGTCCTGAAACGGCACGCCGAAGCGGTTCAGCAGCTTATGGATTTCGTCTTTCCGGTGGCCTTCTGGGATTCAGAAGCGGTCGCCTGCATGGTCCCCTTTCACATGACGCCCGTCTTTGTCTCCCCGCAATTCCGACGTTTTTTTCTGAACCGGGACAATTCCTATCGCGCCCGACGCAACCTGGATGAGGCCTCTTTCAACAAAGGACGGGTAATCAGGGCCTATCTCTTTATCCTGAAGAAGTTTTATGGAATCGATCAGGCTTTTGACTACCCGGTCATCAACATCATATCGGATCCCGAGACGGGACTGGACCGGCATTTCAAGATGCAGGTGGACTTCCGGTTTGTGGATGTGGAGGCCCTGAAGACTCCAAAATCGCTCACGGCGGAAGAAAAGAAAACCATCTTGAAAAACATCGCCGAGCCGGAGGTCATCAGGGAGATCCTGCCTCCCGAGAATTTTGAAATACGGGGTTTCACAATCTTCCAGGCGGTGGAGGTTACGGAGAGTGAAGTCCTCGCCGGGCTGGAAAGGGACCTGGTGGATCAGAATTCCATCGTTTCGAAAGAAAATTTTCTTCGGGTCCAGGAAAGGCTGAGAACCCTTTTGAAGCATCCCCGGCTTGTAGCAGGCCTCGCCGCCATCCAGGACGATCGGATCCTGCTCCTCAACACGGGGGCCGAGCTGACCGAGAGCTGCATCTTTGCAAATTCCCACCATATCTCTGTGGATGAATTCAAGGACACCCACTTTATGCAGGCCGCCGAAAGCGGGAAAATCGTCATCATCCCCGATCTTGTGGAAGAGCCGGCTTTTGATCACCAGCACATAAAAGAGGATTTTATCCAAATGGGGGCGCGGTCCCTGCTCATCGCCCCTCTTTTTTTCCAGGGGAAGTGCATCGGCATGCTGAACCTGGCGTCCCCGGAACCGGGGGGGCTGGGCCCCATGGACGGCCTCGTGATGCAGCAGGTCAAGCCCCTTTTTGCCATGGCCATCAAGCGGGCCCTGGATGACCTGGACAACCGGGTCCAGTCCATCATCAAACAGGAGTGTACGGCCATCCACCCCACCGTGGAATGGCGGTTCAGGAAGGCGGCCCTGAATTATCTCGAAGACATGCAGAAAGGTGAGAACTCAGAGATCGAGCCCATCGTCTTCAAAGACGTCTATCCCCTCTATGGTGTGGCCGACATCAGGGGGTCCACCGAGGCCAGAAACAGGTCCATCCAAATGGACCTGGCCGAACATCTTAAAAGGGCCCTCGACATCGTCAGGACCGCCGACAGGATCAAACCTCTCCTGATTCTTCGGGAGCTCGAGGATCGCATTCAAGGCCATCTTGCGCGAATAGAATCGGGCCTCGGGGCCGGAGATGAACTCTGGGTGGCCAGATTCCTCCAAAAAGAGGTGGAGACACTTTTTGACCATTTCCGGGATTATGGCCCTGAAGTGGTGAAGGCCATAACCGCCTATGAATCGGCCGTCGACCGGAACGTGGGGACGGTCTACCGGATGCGAAAGGAGTTCGAGGAAAGCGTCTTCCTTCTCAACGACCGCCTCGCCGGATACCTGGACCAGGTCGAGTCGGAGGCACAAACGTTCTTTCCCCATTACTTCGAACGACACAAGACCGACGGAGTGGATTACCTCATCTATATGGGCGAGGCACTCGCGGAAAACGGGAGGTACCACGAACTCTACCTCAAGAACATGCGCCTATGGCAGCTCAAAGCGGCCTGCGGCCTCGCGTGGCACACGGAACAGCTGAAGCCGTCGCTCTCGGTCCCCCTGGATACGGCCCACCTTGTCCTGGTTCAGGATACCCCCCTCTCCATCCGCTTTCGCTACGATGAGAAGCGGTTCGACGTGGATGGGGCCTATGATATCCGGCACGATATCATCAAGTCGCGAATCGACAAGGCCATGGTGAGAGGAGGCGAGGAGAGGCTGACCCAGCCCGGGAAAGTGGCTATCGTCTATTCAAGCGCGGAAGAGGAGCAGGGAATCAATCAGCACATCGATTTTCTGCTCTCCGAGGGCTATTTCAAGGGAAGTCCCGAGCACTTTGTGCTCGATGCCCTTCCCGACGTCCAGGGGCTCAAGGCCCTGAGGGTGGACGTGGACCTGGAGTCCAAGGCCTTTGCGGCACAATAGCTCACGAACGTGCGCCGCCCTCTCCTTCCCAAAAACCGGGTAGAGACCCGACAAGTTCCATGACCCATCCCTTTTAGGCCTGCAATTTTTTAGGGGGATAGTGCCTTAATTTGATCTCCGAGTCTGTTTTCTTGTAGA
>CAYUCJ010000434.1:0-2867 GCA_964443285.1 uncultured Desulfobacteraceae bacterium
TTTCCGGGGAAAAGAGACTAGCGATAAGTTTCACAGGCTCCGATTCACTGGGAGAGCTCATGGGAGCGCCCTTTGCACTACATCAAAAAATCCGCTAAGGGAAAATCCAACATCCTGAGCAAGAACTTGTTGTGGGATGTGTGAAACGGGATGGCGCCCTGCGGGCGCCAAATCTCACATCGCGACCAAAGGCCGCCCGATGGCCTTCTTCAGTTCCTCCGCCTTCACCGTGGAGGTTCCAATCTCACCCACCACGATGCCGGCCGCAAAATTGGACATGAGGGCCGAGGACCTCATGTCCAAACCGCAGGCCAGTCCAAGGCAGAGGGTCCCGATCACCGTATCCCCGGCTCCGGTGACATCATACACTTTCCTGGCCACCGTGGGGATGTGATGGACCGCCCCGTCCCTCTCGAAGAGGGTCATACCGGCCTGACCCTGGGTAATCAGGACGGCCCTGCATTCCAGCCTTTCAAGCATTCGTCGACCGGCCCTCAAAAGGGTCTCATCATCGTCGATCTCAAACCCGCAATAAGTCCCTGCCTCGTGATCATTGGGGGTGATCACGTCCACGCCATGATAGTACTCAAAATTCCCGGTTTTGGGATCCACCGCCACGATGCCTTTCCACGACCGGGTCAATTGCACGAGGCCTCTCATCACCTCGTGGGACACCACCCCTTTTCCATAATCCGAAACCACGACGGCATCAACGGAGGCCAGGTTTTTCCCCACAAAGTCCAGGATTCTACCCGTGGTTTCTTTCTTGATCTTTCCTCTGCTCTCCCGGTCAAAGCGAACCACCTGCTGGTTGTGGGCTACGACGCGCGTCTTGATGCTCGTGGGTCTGCCGGGCTCAACGATGAGGCCTCTGGAGATGAGGCCTGCTTTTTCAACTTCGCTGAGCAGTTCTCTGCCCGTAGCGTCGTCTCCAACCACCCCGCACAGGACAGGTCGCGCTCCAAGAGTGGCCACGTTGAGGATCACGTTGGCGGCCCCACCGAGCATCTTGGTCTCCCGGGCGACGGCCACCACAGGGACCGGGGCTTCCGGCGAGATCCGGGAAACCTTGCCCCAGATGTACTCATCCATCATGACATCGCCAAGCACCAGTATCCTCGCATCGTGAAACCTGTCAACAGCCGCCTTCAGGTCTGTCGCGTCATAGTCTGTCTCGACTTCTTCCATACCGGTTCTCCCAATTGTCGCTCGATCTCCGCACTCCGCCCTGTCCTCGGGAAGGAAAATAACCTTACCATCCTCCTTTCCTGTTGTCCATAGCGTATCACGGGCAAGAGAAAGGGTTTTCTCGCGGAGCGACAACAGTTTTTGTCCGGACAAGTCGTTCGGACAAAAGGCTTTTGCAGTCCTAACGGAGGACCAGATGAGCCTGGTGTCCGGCCAGGGAGGTATCTTGATCCAGGGCGATAAGTTGGGGCTGGACCTGTCGCTCGACACGCTCTACTACGACGATGATGACGGCGGCGACGGGGACTCCGAGGGAAGTTATCTGAGCCTTTGCGGTGTTTCCCTGAAGGGGTCAATGGAGTGGGCTAACCCCATTGACATTGTGACGGAAAACCGGGGTCTCGGCAACACGGAGGTCACCGGCATCAGCCTGACCATGACGGACTTGACCGTGAGGATAGATTCTTTTCAGATCGATGCCATAAGGGTCGGTCCCCAAAAAAAACTCTCCCAGAACGCCGAGAAGCCGCACCCTTGCTTGCGACTCTGCGAGAGATCTCGGTTTTGCCTCGTTACTGCCTCGTCCAGGTGGTGGTCCTTCCCAGCAGGGAAAACCCGATATAGCCCCTGAATTTCAGTTCCTTCCCTTCCATCCAAGCCTTGCACTTGTAGGTCTTGCCCTTTTCCGGGTCGTAGATCTTTCCACCGCCCCATTTCTCCGGTCCTTTGAACTGGAGGCCCTTCAGGATTTCCAACCCTATGATCTTTACGTCCCGCTTGGACTCGTCAGGGTTCTTGTCATCCACTTTTTCCTTCCCGTCCCTCAGGGGCTCTTTGAGCCAGACGATCTTGCCGCAGTAGGCATCCCCGCAGTGGTAGACATCTACAAGGGACTTCCCGTTCTCCGTCAGCCACTTCCCAAGGATGGTATCCCCGCTCTGATCCGCCGCGTGGGCGTTCACCCCGAAAACCAATAACAACCCCACGAACAGCAAAATCCATTTTTTCATGATCCATCTCCTCCTTTCAATGCAACTGTTTGAAACACCTTTCAAAATAAATCCCGGGAGTTTGAGAACCGCCCTCAAAAAACAGAACTCAAATTCGCAATTCTAAGCACAAAGAGACCCTTTTGGCTTAAACTCTGCGTTCTGTGTGAGACAGACCGCATCCATTCCCAGACACTGAACGGCGGACAAGCTTCGGATTTTAGGCGCTTTGCGACTGCATGAGCTTTCCGTCTTTATTTCGAATTTCTTGCTTCGAATTTATGTTTTGGTTTTGATTTTTCTGTTTCGTCGTTATCTCACATCCCATATCCCATATCACACATCGACGCTTTTCTTCTTCACTCCCAGGCACATCTTGAGGTAGGTCAGGGGATTCTTCAGGACCGACCGGTAGGTCTTGTGGCCGAAGATGATGTCCGTCATGGCCTCGCATATTTGCTGACCAGAAAAACGAAAGAGAAACGACCTGGCCCTCAGGTGTTCGTAGGCCAGACCGGAGATGAACCTTCCCCACTTGAGATCGAGCAGGATTTCCTTTCTGAGATCGTCCTCGTAGTATTTCTTCACCAGGCTGGGGATCAGCTGTCCCTTTGCAAGGGCCCCGGCGGCCAACCTTGCGCTTCGAATGGCCAGAGAGATTCCTTCCCCGGTCAGGGGGTCCACCAGGCC
>CAYUCJ010000435.1:0-2864 GCA_964443285.1 uncultured Desulfobacteraceae bacterium
TGGGAGGCGTGAACCCCAAATCGTCGTCCATGTAGAAGTGAGTTGCCAAGTGCATTATGAGAAAGCACATGAAAAAGATTGGCAGATCCGGTTCCTTGGACCCGGATGAAAAAGGGACTTCGTTGAAAGTCATCATCGTGCCCGTGGACGGGTGCGCAAATCAATGGGTTGGTTTGTAACCCAATGATTTGTGAGGAAAGCGAAAACCACGCTTTTCGGTTTCCGTTAGTAAAAAGTCCTGAGGACGGACTTTTTATGATTACATCAAATATGGAGGAAAGCAATGGATCAACCCGTATTAGTTGCCCAGGAAAGAGTGCAAACTGGAAAAGGGGCAGCCAGGAAACTCAGAAAAAATGACCAGCTTCCGGCTATTTTCTATGGCCCGGAGTCGGAAAACACCATGCTCACCGTGAGCTACAGTGATTTCGAGAAAATTATCCAGTCCGGCTCAGGTGAAAATACACTGTTCAACCTCGAGATCCAGGCGAAAGATGGGAACCGGACCAAGACGGCCATGCTCAAGGAATTACAGAGCGATCCCGTTGAGAACAACTACCTGCACGTGGATTTTTACGAGATCTCCATGGACAAGGAGATCACCGTCGATGTCGCCATCGAGCTTACGGGTACGGCCGTAGGCGTGACCAACGGGGGTATTCTGGAGAATATCCGGAGGGAACTGACGGTAACGTGCCTTCCGGGAAAACTGACCCGTACCATCGAGGTGGATATCTCCGACCTTGATATCGGTGATTCGCTTCATGTGGAAGATATCCGTCTTCCGGAGGGAATGACGGCCATGGAGGACGGCCATTTGACCGTGGCAATCATTGCGCCACCCGCCGTCGAGGAAGTTGAAGAGGTCGAGGAAGAGGAAGTGGAGGAAATGGCGGCCGAATCGGAAGAGACGGGTACGGATGAATCAGAGGCTGAATAGAAAGGGGGTGAAGGAGGCTTTATTGAAGTGTATTTGATTGTGGGCCTTGGCAACCCGGGGCCGGCATATGAAAATACCCGGCACAGCATCGGCTTTCAGGTGATGTTCAGCTGGAGCCGGGATCTGGGTACACCATTGACGCGGCGACGTTTCCAGTCCAGGCACGCCGGAACGGTCATCCAGGGGAAAAAGATCCTACTTATTTGTCCGGAGACCTTCATGAACCTGAGCGGAAATGCGGTTAGGGCATTCGCCGATTATTATGACATGGATTACGGAAACATCCTGGTCGTTCATGATGATCTGGATCTTGCGGTGGGGCGGATCAAGGTTGTGAGAAACGGGGGTACAGGGGGACACAAGGGCCTGGACTCCGTCATCCGACATCTTGGAACCAGGGACTTCCCCCGTATGAAGATAGGAATTGGACGTCCTCGATATGACGAGCCCGTTGAAGATTTCGTCCTTGCTCCATTTTACAGGGACCAGAAGGATGTGATCGAGCGGGTTGTCCAAGGGGCGGTTCGCACATGCGAATTGTTCGTCTTGGAAGGGATTGAATCGGCAATGAACACCAGCAATTGCCAGAATTTCGCAAATTAGGAGGTAATAGACTGATGCAGGGATTAACTGTTTACGCTCCCTTCGTGGGGATACTGAGTCTGATCATCGCTTGGCTGATTTACGGCTACGTCAAAAAGCAGCCCAACGGCAACCCGCTGATGAAAGAACTGGAAGAGGCCATTCATTCGGGAGCAATGGCTTTTCTAAGAAGAGAGTATTCCACTCTTTTGGTTTTTATAGCGATCGTGTTTATCCTGCTGGGATGGGGGATCGCCTGGAAGACGGCAATCGCTTTCGTGACGGGCGCCTTCTGTTCCATGCTCGCTGGATTCTCCGGCATGACGGCGGCGACCAGGGGAAATTCCCGAACGGCTGAAGCGGCCAACAAATCGGGGCAGGCCGGTGCCCTCAACGTTTCCTATTTTTCGGGATCCGTCATGGGACTGGCGGTGGCGGGCCTCGGGGTCCTGGGCCTGGGGTTCTGGTTCTGGATGTTCGGAGGAAACTCGGACAGTGCGCAATACATCAACGGTTTCGCCATGGGGGCCAGTTCCATCGCCCTTTTTGCCCGCGTGGCCGGTGGTATCTATACCAAGGCGGCCGATGTGGGGGCCGACCTGGTGGGAAAAGTGGAAGCGGGGATTCCAGAGGATGACCCGCGAAACCCGGGTGTTATCGCGGATAACGTGGGTGACAACGTGGGCGACATCGCGGGTATGGGTGCCGACATCTTCGAATCGTTTGTGGGGTCCGTTATCGCCACCATCGCCATCGGGGCAACCATGGCGGTCACACCGGAGCTTTTTGCGAAATTCCCCGTCCTGAAAGGGCTTGCACCTGAGGCCGTAAAGCTCAAATTCATGGCCATGCCGATCCTGGTGGTCATGGCAGGGCTCCTCAGTTCCTTTCTGGGCGTCTTTTCCATCAAGCTGTTCCAGAAAGGGAACCCGGCAGGGGCCCTGAGGTACACCACGTTTGTGGCGGCTATCATCTTTGTCATCCTGACCATTATCGTCACCAAGGGGTTGGGGATGCCCATGGGTGCCTTCTGGGCCATCTTTTCCGGCCTGATGGCCGGGATCGCCATCGGACTCCTTGCCGAGTACTACACCTCAGGACCTCCGGTCAAGCGGATTGCCGAACAGTCAAAGACCGGCCCTGCCACCGTGATTATTGCAGGTCTGGCCGTGGGGATGCAGTCCACCTACCTGCCCGTCCTGGGTATCTGCGTGGCCACTTTTGTCGGGTTTCAAACCGCCGGGATTTACGGGATCGGCCTTTCCGCAGTTGGGATGCTGGCCACGGTGGGCGCCACCATGACGGTGGATGCGTACGGCCCCATTGCGGACAATGCGGGCGG
>CAYUCJ010000436.1:0-2860 GCA_964443285.1 uncultured Desulfobacteraceae bacterium
TCGAGACCCTCGACGATTTCGAGCTTATGGTCCACGGGATTTCCATCAGCCCCGGAAAACCCACGATTATAGCAAGGTCCGGGCCCATTCCGCTGGTAGGGCTCCCGGGGCACGTGGCATCGGCCCTCGTTGTGGCGGAGATCTTTATGGGGCCCCTCATTGCCAGGCTGTCGGGACTCGCCGATCAGGGTCTCAACGCGGGAAGCAGTGTGAAGGCCAGGCTCAGCAGAAATATTGAATCCAAGAGCGGCCGGGAAGACTATATCCGCGTCAGGCTCCTCAGGGAGGGGAACACCCTGAGCGCGGAACCTGTGTTCGGAAAATCCGGGCTCATTTCACCCCTGGTCGAGGGGCACGGAATGGTCAAGGTGGATGTAAATACGGAAGGACTCTACGAGGGTGACCTGGTGGAAGTGCTGTTGTTTGATGGAGGTAGAGTGTGAAAAGGCAGGTCTATCTGGCCATGAAATCCGTTGAGGAGGCCAGGAAAATATTCTTTTCAAGGTTCGGACCGGAAAAACGTACCCCGCCGGAAACGGTTGCCGCCGAAGAAGCCCTGGGCCGCGTGACATCGGAGCCGGTGTTTGCCAAACGTTCCATACCGGGGTTCCACTCCGCAGCCATGGACGGGGTAGCGGTGAGGGCCGAAGAAACCTACGATACTACGGAAAGGAGGCCTAAGGTCCTGAAACTGGCGGAGCATGCCTCTTGGATCAACACGGGACATCCTCTTCCCCCCTCTTTTAATGCGGTCATTATGGTAGAGAAATTGCATGTTCTGGATCAAGAACACGTAGAGATCCGGGCCCCCGCATATCCCTGGCAAAATGTGCGCAAGGTGGGTGAAGATATCGTGAATACCCAGCTGCTGTTTCCCCAAAATCACGAGATTCGACCCTATGACCTGGGGGCTCTCATCAGTGCCGGGGTCTATGAGCTGAAGGTGTGGCGCCGTCCAAGGGTGGTGATCATCCCCACGGGTTCAGAGCTCGTCTCCCATCGCGATCCAGTCGCCATGGCTTCCCCCGGGAGGGGACAGATTGTAGATTCCAATTCCCTGATACTCGCAGGGATGGTACGGAAAAGCGGTGGCGATCCGAAGCGGCATCCCATCGTCCCTGATGATGAAGAAGCTATCAAGAAGGCGTTGAAAGAGGCGGTGGATTCAGATTGCGATGTGGTGATGATCAATGCCGGCTCCTCGGCAGGAAGCCGGGACTACACGGTTCACGTTATCGGGGACCTGGGCGAGGTCCTCGTCCATGGAATAGCCATGATGCCCGGTAAGCCTACCATCCTTGCCAGTGTGAGGGGTAAGCCGGTGATCGGTAATCCGGGCTACCCCGTATCATCCACGCTTTCCTTTATGCAGTTTGTGGAACCCCTGCTTCGGAATCTTCAAGGGATTCGCAACCCGTCTCCTGAAACGGTCAGCGTAAGACCGGCGAGAGATATCCCTTCCAAGCCGGGACTCGAAGAATTTCTGCGGGTTCATATCGGCAAGGTGGGGGAGGGTTATGTTGCCGTTCCCTTGCAGAGGGCGGCGGGATCGATCACCACGCTCACAAGGGCCGGGGGAATCGTCCGGATACCTGCCAACTCCGAGGGGGTCTCGCAGAATGAGGCCATCGAGGCGGAACTGCTGGTTCCAAAGGAAGACATATTGAACACGGTGGTCATTATCGGCAGTCATGACATGACCCTTGACATCCTCGAGGATGAGATCAGGAGAAAAGGCGGAAATCTTCGCGTTTCCTCGGGGAATGTGGGGAGTATGGGGGGATTGATGGCCCTGAGAAAGGGGATTTGCCACATGTCGGGATCCCACCTGCTTGACATCCGGACGGGACAGTATAATCTGTCCTATATCGAACGGTATCTCAAGGGGAGAAAGGTGAGCGTGTTCAACCTGGCGCTGAGGAGCCAGGGCCTCATGGTGGCCAAGGGAAACCCGAAGGGTATCCACACCATTGAAGACCTGACGCGGAAAGAGGTATTGTTTGTCAACCGGCAGACGGGCTCGGGCACCAGGGTGCTCCTGGATTACAAACTGGCGCAGCTCGGGATCGACGGCTCGACCGTCCAGGGATACGATCATGAAGAGTTTACCCACATGGCCGTGGCTGTGGATGTCCTGAGCGGCGCTGCTGATTGCGGGATGGGCATCTTCGCCGCAGCAAGGGCCCTGGGGCTTGACTTTGTTCCCCTGGAATGGGAACAATATGACCTGATAGTCCCCGGCGAAATGCTTGATGAGGCCTGTGTGGCGGCGGTCTTGGAGACGATTCGCACCGAAGCGTTTCGCAAACGGGTCCTGGCTCTCGGCGGTTACGACCCTTCAAAGAGCGGGGAGCTGTGGAAAGAGGTTGGCTAGCCGACAAAATTGGAGAAAACCGTGTCCCTCAGAATAAAATCAAGGCAATGGATTGTGGATGAAAACGATCACATCATCATTGGGGAGGGAAGAAAGGAGATTCTCGAGCGTATCGAGCAGACAGGATCTATCAATCAGGCCGCAAAGGTCATGAGGATGTCCTACAAAGGGGTCTGGAGCAAAATAAGGGCCACCGAGAAATCTCTCAATGTCAAGCTGGTTCACGCGGACAGGAAGAAGGGGTCTCGCCTGACCAGTGAGGGCAAGGACCTCCTCAGGAAATACCGTCAACTGAAAGAAGCCTGCCTGGAAGGGGACAACAGGATTTTCAGGGAGATTTTCGGGGATTAGAGGACGGGCTTTTTGCGGTTCCAATAATTGCCGGATTTCAAAACCCAACTGGCAAATCAATGTCAAATATCCAATGACCAAATAGAGACGAATTTGAGCTTTGACATTTGTTTATTTCAGGTTTATCCGTTATAG
>CAYUCJ010000437.1:0-2855 GCA_964443285.1 uncultured Desulfobacteraceae bacterium
CAGCGCACAGGGCATCATGCCGCCCTTCCATGGGAGTCGGACCCACCTGGTTTGCCTCTCCTTCCAGGTAGACATCATACCAGTGCAGACAGACGATTCCTTTGGGCGCCCCTATGACCTTTCCTTCTCTTTCCAGGATCGGTCCCTGTTCGATGTGATATTCATAGTAACAATGAACCGGCCATTTTTCACACTTCGCCTGTCCCCTGTAACCGATACGGATCAATTCTTCTCCAAACCGGTTGCCGTTTCTATCGGTTCGACTATAGGCCCAATCTCTCTTAAGTGCACCAGCCCAGACGCCCGATCCCACCATGGCCGGAGAAAACCGGGAGCCCTCTTCATTGGTCCAGTCCACTATGACGATTGGACGTTCGGTCAACATCCGGTTTTCATGCAGGGTTCTCAATACTTCAAGGGTGCCCATGACCCCGAGGATGCCGTCAAACCGGCCTCCGCTCGGCTGAGAGTCTACGTGCGACCCACTCATGACGGGAGCAAGGCCGTTGTTCCTCCCCGGTCGCCTTCCAAAGATATTTCCCATCTCATCGATGGTAACGTCAAGTTCCAGATCGTTGAGCCACCTGATAAAGAGCTCCCTGGCCTCCTTGTCCTCATCGGACAGGGTCAATCTGTGAACCCCCCCGCCGGAGGTTGCCCCGATTTCGGCCATACGTTCCAGGCTTTCCCGGAGCCTCTTGCCGTTGACTCTCAATTCCTTGATTTCCATTCTGTTCTCACCTCTAGTTACGCGTATTCGCAAATATGATGCCGCACTGGAGTTAGACGCTATTCCACCAGGCCGCACCATCGTGATATGAACAGTGCATACGTTTTTGCCACATGTATCACGCTTTCCATATTGACCCGTTCGTTTGCCCCGTGGATGTTTTCCGCCACGGGCCCGTAGCAGGTAGCCTGGCCCGCTCCGAACAGGGTGAAGACCCTGAGATCCGTCGTACAGGTGGCGGTATATTCCCTCGCATCCTGACCCGTCAGCGTCCTATGGCACGAATTAAGCGTAGAAAAAGCAGGGAGATCAAAAGCCAGGCTGTGGCCCTCGGACCGGAATCCATAAAATTCGATCACGGGCAGGTTCTCTGAAAGCCATGGGTCCTTTTTCGCGGCATTCTCTATGGTTTCGACAATGCGGTCGCAAATTTGCTCGTAGGAGACGCCCGGGAAAAAAGAGAGTCGGCCGTGAAATTCGGCGGTGGCCGGCACGGTGGAAGGCCAGTCACCCCCTTTGAAGATACCGATATTCAGGTTCAGGGGATGTGCCACGTCTTGATATGCGGGTGGGACATCAGAGAGGTTGAGTTCCGCTTCCAGTTGCCGCAGCGCTTCAATAATCAGATAACTCTTTTCAATGGCATTGGTCCCCGACGGCGCGGACTGCACGTGAACCGGGACTCCCCGGACGGAGACCTTGAACCAGAGGACTCCCAGTTGGCTGGTGAGAATGGTCGGCCCGAAGGGTTCGGGAATCAATACGGCCTCGGCGTCGTATCCGGCCTCCAGGCAGGCCAGGGCCCCGTTCCCGCAGCATTCCTCTTCTATCACCGCTTCAATGGTTACAGGGGCTCTTAATCCGAAGCCCGCCTTTTCCACGGCGTGGACAGCATAGGTCATCGCCGCGACACCTGATTTCATATCACCTGCTCCACGGCCGTAGAGCCAGCCGCTTTCGACGACCGGGTCAAAAGGATCCCGATCCCAGAATTCGAGAGGTTCGGGGCTGACCACATCCAGGTGCCCGTTGAAAAGAAGGCTATGTCCTCCCTTCGCATCCGCTTCCCGGACCGCCGCCACGTTCTTGCGGCCTTCATATCCCCAGTCCACCTGCGCAAATCCCTGATGTCCCGCGAGCGTTGCCGGGACAATGGGAACGCTGACCGGTTGAAAGGAAAGCCTTTTCAATTCTTTCTCTGCCACCTTTACGGCCGCCGCCTCATTCTGAAGGGTGCTGGGTTCCCGTACCAGCCTGCAGGCGTAGTCGAATAGATCATCGGCCAGATGATCTACGGTTTCCATGACCTTTTTTTCCTGTTTATTTTCTAACATTGCCTGGTTCTCCAAAGGGACTAAAATCGGGGAAGATCTCGGGAAGGGATGATCAGCGGGGCCTCCGTCTTTCGGAGCACTTCATCCATCTCCGCACCTTCCGCGATCTCCCGAAGCACCAAGCCCTTCGGTGTCACGTCAATCACGCCAAGTTCGGTGATGATCGTGTCCACACAACCTTTGGCGGTGAGAGGCAGCGTGCATCTCCTGAGTATTTTCGGGCGTCCTTTCCGGTCCGTGTGGGTTGTGGTGATAATGAGCCTCCTGGCTTTTTGGGCCAGTTCCATGCCTCCCCCTATGCCGGGAGTAAACTTCCCGGGAATGATCCAGTTGGCCAGATCCCCGGTTTCCGATACCTCCAGAGTACCCAGAAAGGCCAGATCCAGTCGCCCTCCCCGGACGAGTGCGAATGACAGGACGCTGTCGAAAAAAGAGGCCCCTTTCGTCAACGAAACATAGCTCCCCCCGGCGTCGATGAGGTTGCGGTCCTCTGTTCCACGCTGGCATCTCGGACCCATGCCGAGAATTCCGTTCTCTGAATGGATAAAAACGGGCTTGTCGTCGGGGAGGAACTTGGGGATAGAAGTCGGGATACCGATCCCCAGGTTTATGACCTGTCCTGCGACTATTTCTCCCGCCGCCCGCCGTGCGATCTTCTCTTTATAGGGCATGATGTTCCAGAATCCCGTATTCGGAAGTGACCTCTTCCATGACTACCACATGGTCCACGAATGCACCGGGCGTGTGCACATGCTCGGGATCCAGGTCACCCGTGTCCACGATCGCTTCAA
>CAYUCJ010000438.1:0-2854 GCA_964443285.1 uncultured Desulfobacteraceae bacterium
TCCACCGTGGCCTCCGACAAATCCTGTGCAGATCTGAATCCCGCCTGAAAAAGGTCCGCCGCAAGACTCTCCCCCACCCCCTCAAGACCAATCAGGGCCATGTAATTCTCTTTCAAGGCCTCGCTGTAGTGGGTTTCACTGGTTACATCCAGCCTCCAGCCGGTCAACCTTGAGGCCAGGCGCACATTTTGTCCTCTTTTGCCGATGGCCAGAGAAAGCTGGTCGTCCGGCACAACCACTTCCATGGATTGATTGGCTTCCTCCACGATCACCCGCACGATTTCGGCAGGGGCCAGGGCGTTACAGATAAACTTCGCGGGGTCAGGATCCCAGGTGATGATATCTATCTTCTCCCCTCGCAATTCCTGAACCACGGCCTGAACTCTGCTGCCCTTCATGCCCACGCAGGCGCCGACGGGATCGACATCCGACTCTTTCGAGGCTACCGCTATTTTTGCCCGACTTCCCGGCTCCCTTGTGACTTGAACCACCTGCACGATGCCCTCCGAGATTTCAGGAACCTCGGTTTCAAACAGGGCCGACAGGAAATTAGGATGGGTTCTCGACAAGATAATCTGTGGTCCCCTGCTGAACTGTTTTACATCAAGGATATAGGCCCTGATACGATCACCCTGCCGGTAGGATTCTCTTGGAATCTGTTCCCTGCCGGGCAGTTCGGCTTCCGTCCGCCCCAGGTTGACAATGATCGCTCCCTTGTCGAAGCGCTGGACGATGCCATTGATGATTTCCCCTTTTCTGTCCTTGAAATCGTCGTAGACAATGTCACGCTCAGCCTCTTTCAACCTTTGCATAATCACCTGTTTTGCTGACTGGGCGGCGATTCTCCCGAAGGTTCCCATATCCATCTTCATACCGAGGCTGTCTCCCAGTTCAGACTCCGGGTCCAGATTTTTCGCCTCTTCGAGCGACACTTCCAGGTGTTCGTTCTCCACATCCGACACCACATCTTTGAACTCAAAAACTTCGATCTCACCCATCCCGTCATTGAAATGCACTTCAATGTCGCGCTCCGGGCCAAAGGTCTTCTTTGCAGCTGCCTTTACCGCTTCTTCGAGGGCCTGAACCAATATTTCCTTTTCAACCCCTTTTTCACGGCTTACGTGATCTATCATCTTTTTCAAGTCCGTAACCATTTTTCTCTACTCCACAGTTTATTGCATTCTCATTAACTCATTAGAATCCATATACAAGATTGGCCTTTTGAAGGCTCTGAAACGGAATCGCTTTCTCATGACCGTCCACCTCGACATAGATCGTTTCAGGCTCGATGCGCACCAGATAACCGGTGAAATGACGCTGCCCATCTAAAGGTTCTTTCAACCTGATCTTCACCTTTTTTCCTTTTTCACGATCAAAATCTTCCTGCTTTCTCAGGGGACGGTCGAGTCCCGGAGAGGAAACCTCAAGCACATATTTTTGCGGCACCAGGTCGTCCACGTCAATCAGAACACCTATTTCTCCACTCACCTGTGCGCAGTCATCCACCGTCACCCCGCCGGATTTGTCAATGTAGACCCTGAGGGTCCACCTACCCCGATCGACAAGATATTCCACTTCAACCAGTTCCATCCCCATTTCATCGAGAACAGGTTTTATAAGGGTTTCAACGTTTCTTGCAACACTCCATGCATCTTCAGCCATACTGTATTCCACATCCTCCAAACATGATGGAATCGTAAAAAGTCCGTCCGTGGACATTTTACTCACGTCCGTGAGCAGCTTGATGACTTTTTGCGGAGTCATCAAACATAGAAAAAGCGGGCTTTAAGGCCCGCTTCCTTGTTGCAGACTAACATGTGGGAAGTCCCTACATAAACACCCTGGGGCGATATGAACCAACCAACGTCAAGCCCGCAATCTGAAGAAGTCCCGCCAGAAGATTCTGACTGACAACCTCAAAAAGGGAAACAGGCCCCGCAAGGCCTGGAGGTGGAGCGGGCAACGGGGTTCGAACCCGCGACACCAAGCTTGGGAAGCTTGTACTCTACCAGCTGAGCTATGCCCGCCCAGCGCTCTGCCCGCCCGAAAATAACAAAGGGAGGGACGATTGGGATGATTATAATCTCCCCGAGTATTGCAGTCAAGCGCTAAATTTCCCATTGAATATGACCGAGCCTTTGTCCTTCAGAATTCTTTTTGCAAAACTTGACAAAAGGATCGTCCAATTATAGAATTCCAGTGATTCTGGAAAGACTAGAAAAATCTCAGTCCTTGGCTCGTGGGCAAGAGACCCGCTGAGAAACTTTCATCCAACCCCAACCAGGAGATAGTCAAGATCATTGGAAGACGATTCCGGTCAAGGCCCGCTGGGCTGGCTTAAATCCTTCGTAAGAAAAAAAGGTCACCTTGGTGACAGTAATGATCTCACGGAAGAGATACATGGCCTGATGGATGAGGGTCATGCCATGGGTCTTTTGAGCGACGAAGAAACCGATATGGTCTTCGGTGTCCTGGATCTCAAGGAAACCCAGGCCCACTCCGTTATGATTCCCCGAACAGAGATCTCATCAGCCCCCGCGGATGCCACCCTTGGGGAAATCATCAAGCTGGTAGCAGATTGCGGTCACACGAGAATCCCCATTCATAATGAAAATATCGACGAAGTCGTGGGCATCCTACATGCTAAGGATCTTCTCAAACTATGGGGGAAAGACACGGATCTTGTCATTCCCTCGGATATCCTCCGTGCCCCCTTTTTTGTTCCCGAAAACCTGAAGCTCACCGATCTCCTGCGAAATATGAAGGAAAAGAAGACCCATATGTCCGTGGTAACGGACGAATACGGCGGCACGGCCGGCATTGTGACCATCGAGGACATTCTCGAAGAGATCGT
>CAYUCJ010000439.1:0-2848 GCA_964443285.1 uncultured Desulfobacteraceae bacterium
GTAGGCAAGACTCGAGATTTCCGAGTCCTTGATTCGCCCCCAGACCACGTAACAGCGATGTTTGGCCCTGGTGAGGGCCACGTAGAGCAACCGGAGGTTTTCTGCGAGCACTTCTTCCCAGGCAAGGGTTTCATGTCTCTTGAAGTCTTCGGAACCCAGATCCAGGGTCAGTTTCAGTTCCCGGTCGGGATCGTGGTACATGACCTCATTGTCAGAGGTCCATCTTCCATCCCAGAGAAACGGACAGAAAACCACCGGGTACTCCAGCCCCTTGCTCTTGTGAATGGTGACGATCTTTACGGCAGCTTCGTCGCTTTCAAGCCTCAGGAGGTGTTCCTCCCCCTCCGGGGAGGGGCCCTGCAAACGGCGCGAAAGCCATTTGACCAGTCCGTTGATTCCCAGGTCACCGTCCATTGCGGCCCTCTGGATCACTTCCCCCAGGTGAAGCAGGTTGGTCAGCCTTCGCTCGCCCTCGGGAAATGCCAGCAATCGTGCCCGGATTTTTTCCCGGGCCATGAGCTTCCTGAACATGAAAGTGAATCCCCTGTCCTCCCAGATACCGTGATATTCCCGGAAGGCATAGATCCATTCATACCAGGCAGTCTCGTCCTCCGACAGGCCATGAATGGCCTCGCCGTTCAGCCCCATGAGGTCAGTTGCAAGGGCCGCACGGATCGGACCCGGGTTGTTCGGTTCGGCCACGGCCCGAAGGATGCGTTCAATCTCCTGGGCCTCCCGAGTCTCAAAAAGATCGCCGGCGTTGAAGAGGACGCTCTGGACGCAGATTTTCCCGAGGGCGTCCTGAACCCAGCGCGCCTCCTTGTTCTTTCGTACCAGAACGGCCATGTGCTTCTCTGAGAGGGGTTCGTCCTCTACAAAGGCCTTCCCTTCCCTCCCCAACGCAACCAGCCGTGCCAACTCGGCCGCCACCGCCCCCAGTATGACGGGCCGGGCCCTCTTTTTGGGAATCGGTGCCGAACCATCTTCTCCCTCGGGGGTTTGGACAACCCACATCCTCAGTGGAGCGGGCGTGTCCCCATCCACACGAAGCGATGGGGATTCGCCTTCTTCCCGGGCGTTCGAAGGCGTGTAGAGAATCCCGCGGTGCACAAAAGGCGTTTGGATTCGTGAAAAAAGGGTGTTCACACCTCTTACGAGCCCCGGTTCCGAGCGCCAGTTTCTGAGCAGTGTAAACCTTTCCGAAACCGAGGCGGAGGCCTTCAGATAGGTGATAACGTCCGCACCACGGAAACCATAGATGGCCTGCTTGGGGTCGCCGATAAAGAAGAGGGGCGTCTTGTCGGTACCGAAAAGGGTAGAAAAAATCCGGAACTGGACCGGATCTGTGTCCTGAAACTCGTCCACGAGGGCGGCCCGGTATCTGGATCGAACGGCTTTCGTAAACGGTTCTTTTCCCCGGCCCTCCAGTGCAGAGAGGGTATCCGTCAGGAGGTCGTCATAGGCCCTGACATTCAGCCGGACTTTCCGTCGGGAACGCTCGGACAGTGCATATTGAAAAAGGCGTTTCTTGAGGGATATGAGGGATTGATCCATTTCTCTCAGGAGGGTGCCTTTTAGCACCAGCAGGTTTTGGGACAGGTCAAAGAATACATGTTCAGGAGGAAGACATCCCTTTTTCATGGAGTCCGCCAGTTTTCCCGCACTGAATTTTTCCAAGTCGCTGAAAGGCGGGAACAGGGGTCGTTCCGGAGCAAGGAATTGATCCATGCCCGCGATCAGAGCATTGACCCTTGGCACCCTACCGGGAACCGTTCCATTGCTGGAAACGGCGGCCCCATAGGAATGCCCTTTGACCCCCGGGTCCATGAGCAGCAACCTGACCGCTTCCTTTGTTTCAAGCCACATTTCTTTGAGGGCGCCGAGCGTCTCGCGATAGTCCTCCAGGGTCTTGAGCCGGGATTCTGTGGTTCCGGGAACGACGCGCAGGTGGGGGTGTTTCAGGGCGGGTCCCAGGTTCTTCAGAAGCCGATCCGGGAAAGCCTTCCTGGCAAAAAGGTAGTGAACGAATTCGGGTTCTCCGGTGTACACGTGATTCCGCCAGAAGTCCTCCACGATCTCATGGAGAAGGGATTGCTCCTCAGTGACCAGCTCCACGTCGAAGAGAGAGCCGGTTTCAAAGGCGTTTTCCTGGAGCAAGCGCTGACAGAACCCGTGGATAGTGAAGATCGCAGCCTCGTCAATCTCCCTGAGGGCCTGGGACAGGGCGTTGAGGGAACGGCCCCTGTCCTGCTGACGTGCCATGAGCCGTTCAAGGCTCGGATCCAAGCTGCGATCCCTGGATATGAAAGACAAGGCGTCACGAATCACCTTACGGATCCGTTCACGAAGTTCCTGGGTGGCGGCACGGGTGTAGGTCACCACAAGGATTTCTGCCGGGGAAAGGCCTTGCTCGAGAATCAGGCGAAGAAAAAGCCCCGAAAGGGCGTAAGTCTTGCCGGTGCCCGCATTGGCTTCCACCAGGTGAGTCCCTTCCAGGGAGATGTCGGAGATCTCGAAGGGTTGGAAGGGTCGGTGCCCCTTGACTTGGAAATGGCTGGTATCCTGTTTCATGCTGATGTCTTCTGTGCAATGATGCCTGCCAGGGCCCTGCGGTCATGGAAAACCCCCTCGTGGTACCGCAGGCATCGGAACTCCCTGAACAGGTCCAGAAGTTCGTTGTGATGCAGGAGGTGGGCCGGATTCCTCGGTCTGCCGAACCGGGTCTGACCCACGATATACGTCTCATAGACGATCATGCCCTCCCTGCGAAGGCCTTTTTTCAGGGCGGGGATCAGGGGACGGTGGAGGTAGTTGAAACAGATGATAACGTCGTATGGTTCCCCTGCAA
>CAYUCJ010000440.1:0-1089 GCA_964443285.1 uncultured Desulfobacteraceae bacterium
ACTTGGCATAATTTCCCAACTGAAATGCCGGGATGTCGGCTCCTGTTGGAGCTCGAAGCCAGAAGCTGTAAACCACGATAAAACATACGGGGATCACGAGCAGCAAAAAAACGGCGCTCATGGCCGGTGCAAGCATTGCTATGGGTTTCCAGAGTTTATTCTGCATTTCTCATAACCTGGCGGACGGACTCTCGGCTCCCTGAAGGAGTGCGGTATGTGATTTATCTTGGCCAGCGAAACTCAGGTCGCCGAAACGCACCGCACGCCCAGTTCAGGATAGCAAGACATCAGCCTTCATTATCCTCTCGCTGCAGCACCTGGGTGATCAATCCAGCCAATTGGATAATATGAGCGGAATATTTCTCTTCCATCTCCTTAGCAGTTTGTTGGATGACCGAGAAATCAAACGAAACCCCTCCCAATCCTGTACCGGTATTCAGATTAATTAAAGGGGCGCCTATAGTAATCAGTCCCGGCAAATACTCTTCAACACTCATGGCGTAGCCGCGCTTCTTAGTCTTTTCGATCTCGGATAACAATTGCTGCCTTTTGGCAATGGTTTTTTCGGTCTTGGCCGCGAACGAAATGCCGTCAACTGTTCGCTTGAGAGAATCGCCGGAAAGGGTGGACAAATAGGCCTTCCCTATGGACGTATTATGCAAGGAGTTCCTGGCGACGGCAGGAAGATGGTAGGTGAGCGTCTCTTTGGCCTCTCGCTGGTAGGCCCTCATCAAATTGTCATCGACCACAAAGGCCACATCTATGGTGATATTGTACTGCCCGTGAACCTCGTCAACCAATTGCTTTATGAGACGCAGTTCATCGCTGGATCGAATGATGTTTGTACTCAGAGCCAACGATCTGATCCCCAACCTTATTTCTTTGGTCTTTGGATCCTTTTCAAGATACTTCAGGTTGACGAGGGTGTTCACGAAGCGATAGATAGACGTCGTGTTGAGCGTTAACATCCGTGAGATTTCGGTCTGGGTGAGGCTGCGCGTTTCAGAATCGAACAGGGAGAGTATTTTCAGCCCTTTTTCTAGGGAGGTCGAAAAATATTGTTTGTTGTTTGACATGTCAATGAATTCA
>CAYUCJ010000440.1:1189-2833 GCA_964443285.1 uncultured Desulfobacteraceae bacterium
TGCACCTTGAGCGGTTGACAATGTCAGCATACAAGTAATAAAATATTCAAAATTTACTGGCAATATTGAGGATTTCTCAAAAATATCGCGCCTCAAGATCTGTGAAATCTGCCAGGTTCCCTCGGCTTTCAACTGAAAACCGAATCACTGCAGGTGCTCATCAATGGATATCATCCTGAACTGCCCCCAGTGTTCCGCGGAAGTGAGCCTTGAAGAAGACGCCTCTGTTTTCCGCTGCCAATATTGCGATTCCGTCCTCATGCCCACCGGGAGGAATGAGATCCAATCCTTTTTCTTCCCCCCGAAAGGGACGAAGGCCCAGGTGGGCCAAGCCCTTCTCGATGCCCTGGCCAGGAAGAGAATGGGGCGCATGCAAATGGAGGGTGCGGATCTCGTCTACGCCCCCTATTGGCGTGTGGCAGGGCTCCTGTTTCAGCACGCATTCGGCAGGATTTACGAAAACACGCTGTACGGCGGCACGGCCTATGATTATTTCAAGAAACTTCGGGCCGTGGCCTACAATCGCACGTTTCCGGCGTTTGCTTCGGATCACTGGGAGGTCTTTTCTCTGGGCCTGAGGGCCGAAGTCATGAAAATGTGGCCCTACAACAAGGAAAAGATGGGAAAAGAAGCCCTCGTGATAGAGGAGGATGTTCCCCTGGAAAGGGCCGCTGAAATGGCCCTTCAGACACCCTATCCCGGGGGATCGGGCGACAGAGAAAAGATCGAGTTGCTGAAAACGGAACTCATTGGAGAGAGATATTCCCTCGTCTATTTTCCGTTTTACTGTTTTTCCCTGACACAGGAGGGAAAAGCGTTCCTCCTCCTCGTTGACGCCCTTTCCCATAAAGTGGTGAAAGGCCGTCTCTCCCTCAGTGAGCTGAAAAAGCAATCCACGCGGGAAGAGGTGCCCTACAGGCCGCTCCACTTTATTCCCTTTAAATGCCCCAACTGCGGTTGGGACCTCCCCTTCAGGCCCAAGGCCAGGATTCACCTCTGCCGAACCTGCGGGAGAGCGTGGCAGGAAACGGGGGAGGCCTTCAGGGAGGTTTCCTACAACGTCGTGCTCCCGGCGGAAAGCGCGAATCCCGACGCCTTCACGTATTTGCCCTTCTGGCGGCTGACGGTCACCATCTCAGGCTCTCAGAACTCCTATGAAAACCTGTGGGACTTTTACGAACTCTTCCCGCTGCCCAGGGTTCTGAACAAGGAAATGCTTGAAAAGAGGCCCATCCATTTCTTTATACCGTCCTTCAGGATCAGGAATGCCGCCGCAGTGGATCGCTTTGCCGTACAGATGGCGCGGAACCAACCTGAATTCCACGTGACCGAAACCGAGGAATTCAGAGATATCCGCGCGGCGGATGTGTGGCTGCCTATGGATGAGGCCGTTGAAATGGCCCACATCCTCCTCTTTTCCATGATCCCCAAGCGGGCCAAAAAGACCCGTAAAGAGGTCCAGGATGCCCAATTGCGGCTGGAAGAGGGACGATTGATCTGGCTCCCGTTTGTTGAGAAAGGCATTTTCCTGAGAGAGGTTCACCATGATTTTGCCATCCAGAAAAACTGCCTTGAGCTGGACTAGACGTCCAGGCAAGAGCGCTTGAAAACCCGTGGTCAGTGTGTTATATTTTGTGATTATTG
>CAYUCJ010000441.1:0-2828 GCA_964443285.1 uncultured Desulfobacteraceae bacterium
CCATGTCAGATCTGGATTTTGGTTTGAGAATTGCTCAACATGCTACGGAGTATGGGGTGGACGCCTATTCAACCCCCCAGGTCATGGCCTTTGCCCTTGAGCTCTATGAAGACGGCATTTTGACTGACGCGGACCTGCCGGGATTCCCGGCCGACAACGAGGAGCGGTTTTACTGGCTGCTTGACCGAATTGTCAGGCGGGAAGGGATAGGAGATGTTCTGGCCGATGGCACGCATTGGGCGGCCCGGCAGATTGGCAAGGGTGCAGAGAAGTACGCTCACAATAACATCAAGAAACATGAGCAGCTGCCTCTCAAGCTTGGAATGCTGAACCCCATTTATTTCCTCATGTACGCTACCGGCGAGAAGATAAGCATTACCCAGATCGAGGGGCAGTTTCCCCAGGCCCCTTTTCCTACGAGAGAGGAGAGAGAGGCGTTTGTAGAGGATTGGCTCCAGGTTCCCGATGAAAAGCTCAAGCAAATTTTCCTGGACTGGGAACTGCGCGGAGAACACTCAATCCCCAATTACCCAACCCCCGAAATGTGTTGTGATATCGTTGAATGGCAAGAGACCATGCACTACATCGATGACACCACCGGGATATGCGCCGGTTTGTCGTCATTTCCCCTGAAGCCTCCCTATCATATACACAATTTGCCAAAATTTATCTCATCGGCGACCGGGGTCGAAATGGATGAAGCCGGACTGTGGCAGGCAGCCAAGAGGAACCGAAATCTCGTTAGAGCCGTCAATATAAGAAGAGGCATGAGGCGCAAAGATGAGAAGCCTCCGGAGGACCATTGGAAGAGAAGATTTCCCGAGCTTGAAGCGAAGCTCCTAGATACGTATTACAAATTCAAGGGCTGGAACAACGAGGGTATTCCCACCAAAGAGTCACTACATGAATTGGGTTTGGACTACGTGTTCGAAGACTTCCATAAAAGGGGGGTCTATTCAGGTGATGGTGACACACCTTCCAAAGAGACGTCGGCTGACAAGGGTAAGGAGGTGTAGCCATGGGTGAGAAAAAAAAGAAAACAGTCAAGAGGATAAAGATCGATGTTGACAAATGCAATGGTTGCCGGGCCTGTGAGACTGCCTGCTCCGCATTTCACGCTGCGCCGAAATATGGCAGCGTCAATCCGGCCAGATCCCGTATTCGGGTGATTCATGAACCGCTGAAAGACATCTATGTCCCTGTGTACGCAGGTGAGTATACTCCAGCCGAATGTATGGGCAGAGACAAGTACACGATCGACGGAAAGGAATACGACGAGTGTGCCTTCTGCAGGGCTTCCTGCCCCTCCAGGGACCTTTTCAAGGAACCCGATTCCGGTCTCCCCCTGAAATGCGATATGTGTGAAAGCGATCCGGATTTAAAAGAACCCTTATGTGTTCAGTGGTGCCTCGCCGATGCCCTGACCTACGAAGAAAGGGAAGAGGAAGTGGAGGAAGGAGAGGAACAGGAGGAGATGGAAGTAGGCTTGGAAGCACTGGCAGACAAGTTTGGATTGGAAAAGATAATGGATACCATTGCCAGGATGTCGGAGTCAAAGAAGGGTTAAAAAGGACCGTGGAAAATGTAGCCGACTTCAAAGAGATCGTAGATGTCATAAAAGCGAGCGGCGGGGAAGCCTTTAAAAGATGCTTTCAATGCGGCTTATGCGATGTGGTTTGCCCTTGGAACAGGGTTACCGACTTCAGCATGCGGAAGATCGTCCGGCAGGCTACGTTCGGTTTTACGGAGATAGAAAGTGAAGACATATGGCGCTGCACCACCTGCGGAAGGTGTCCCCAGCAGTGCCCCAGGGATGTCCGGCAGATAGAATCCGGGGTCGCGTTGCGCAGGATTGCCACGGAATACGGGGTTTTTCCAACGCCAGTCAAGCCCATCCGCACCGTGAGGGCAAGCCTTGTCGGCGAAGGCAATCCCATTGGTGAACAACGAAAAGAGCGGGCGGACTGGGCAAAAGGTCTTTCCGTAAACACGTTCACGGAGGGAATGGAAATCTTGTATTTTCCCGGCTGCTACCTCAGCTATGACCCAAGGCTGAAAAAAGTGGCGGCCGCCACAGCCGATATCCTCAACCGGGCAGGGGTGGATTTCGGGATACTGGGGTCCAAGGAGAACTGCTGTGGCGAAAGCATCCGCAAGACAGGCGACGAGGAAGTGTTCAGACGCCTGGCCAGAGAAAACATCAAGACGTTTATCGACAACGGGGTGAAGAAAATCCTCGTTTCTTCCCCACATTGCTACCACACCTTCAAAAACGAGTATCCCGAATTTATGGTGAACTTCGAAGTGGTCCATATGTCCCAATATGTATTCGAGCTTATTGAGAAGGGGAGGATTGAACTCACCGGGGAGTACGGGAAGAAGGTGACGTATCACGACCCCTGTTACCTGGGGCGGCATAACGGTATCTACGACGAACCCAGGGAGGCCTTAAAGAAAGTACCCGGTCTGGAACTGAACGAGATGCCTGAGTCACGCGTGGACAGCCTGTGTTGCGGGGGGGGAGGAGGAAGAATCTGGATGGAGACGCCAAAGGGTGAAAGGTTCTCCGACCTCAGACTGGAGCAGGCTGTGGGGATCGGGGCCGAGGTGCTCGCTACTTCCTGCCCCTATTGCATCACCAATTTTGAAGACAGCAAGTTGAACCTGGAGCAGGGTGAAGCCATAGAAATCAAGGACATCACGGAGATTTTACAGGAAGCCATCTACTGATGAGGTCATGAAAAGTGGAAAGAGAACTATTGCCAAAAGAAAAAGTTCAACTTCGTGCAAGTCTTGGAGACAGCAATTTTGGAGATGTGATGGTTGTC
>CAYUCJ010000442.1:0-2774 GCA_964443285.1 uncultured Desulfobacteraceae bacterium
TCCTGTGGGACGGCGTCCAGGCCCGCAATAATGGACGAACTCATACCTTCCCGGGACCGGCTGTTTTCGACGGCACGAAATCTTCGGTTCTGTTCATAGGGGGCGAGGACCGCCTCTATCTCTCCTGCCAGATGGGCCACCACCAGGATGACGCGATCCAGATCCGATTTCAGGGCCTCATCCAGCAAATGGACGACCAGGGTCTTCTCTCCTATCTGAAGGAGCGGTTTGGGCATACCCATGCGGCTGGAGGCTCCAGCCATGAGGATCAAGCCCGCGGTTTTTTCTTTTCGTTCGGTCATAGTGTCTGCCAAGAAGACCTTGCGAGGGTCCGCCAAGCGACGTGCTCCTGAAAAACCAGATCCTCCGGACGCTCTCATTCCTCTCATGCAGCCCGGAGACCATCGATCACCGGGCTGCATGAGAGGTTAGCATTTCTTCGAAGTCATTGAAAAGCATTATCCTGTATACTGCCGAGGCTTTGGAAGGGGAGCAATATCAGCCAGTGCCCGCTCAATTTCCTCCTCCGGAAGGGCATGGTCCCCCAGTTTTCCCGTCAGATAGGCTTCGTAAGCAGCCATATCCACCAGTCCATGCCCGCTCCAGTTGAAAAGAATGACCTTTTCCCTGCCCTCTTCCTTTGCCTTGAGGGCCTCACGAATGGTCACGGCCACGGCGTGATTGGTCTCCGGTGCACTGATGAAACCTTCTGTCCGTGCAAAGGTGATCCCCGCCTGAAACGTCTCCAGCTGCGGCAATGCCACTGCTCTGATGAGGTTATCCAGGATAAGTTGGCTGACGATGGGGGCCATACCATGATACCTCAACCCTCCGGCGTGGATGGGCTCAGGCACGAAGCTGTGGCCAAGGGTATGCATGGGTAGGAGAGGGGTCATCTGGACGGTGTCCCCGAAGTCGTAAGCAAAAGGACCCCGTGTCATCGTAGGGCAGGATGCCGGTTCCACGGCAATGATATCAATGTCCTTGCCGTTGATCTTGTCCCGAACGAAGGGGAGACAATTGCCGGCAAAGTTGCTCCCGCCGCCGGCACATCCTATAATCACATCCGGGTAGTCCCCTGCCAACGCCATTTGTTTCTGGCATTCCAGGCCGTTGACCGTTTGATGCAGCATCACATGGTTTAGGACACTCCCCAGGGAGTACTTGGTGTTCTCATCCATGACTGCCGCCTCAACGGCCTCGCTGATGGCTATCCCAAGGCTTCCGGGGGAATCGGGATTCTGTGCCAGAATGCTCTGCCCTGCCTTGGTTTCAGTGCTGGGACTGGCCACGCAGTTGCTGCCCCATGTCTGCATCATCATGCGCCGATAGGGCTTCTGGTTGTAACTCACCTTGACCATGAAGACCTTGCACTCCAGGCCAAACAGGGCGCAACTGAAGGCCAGGGCGCTTCCCCACTGGCCGGCACCGGTCTCAGTGGTAATCCGTTTTGTTCCCGAAATCTTGTTGTAATAGGCCTGGGCTACAGCCGTATTGGGCTTGTGGCTGCCCGCTGGGCTTACCCCCTCATTCTTGAAATAGATCCGTGCAGGGGTCTGGAGATATTTTTCCAGGCCTTGCGCCCGGTAAAGGGGAGTGGGTCGCCAGATCAAGTATTTTTCCAGGATCTCCTCAGGGATATTTATGAATCTTTCCTGGCTGACCTCCTGTTCAATCAAGGGCATGGGAAAAATGGGCGCAAGATCCTCCGGCCCCACAGGTTGCCCGGTCCCGGGGTGGAGCGGAGGTTCCATGGGTGTGGGCATATCCGCCATGATGTTATACCATTGACGCGGTAACTCAGACTCCGGCAACACGAATTTCTTGGTCTCCATAACGCCTCCCTTTCATTTACTCGATTAGTTTCCATCCGTAAATGGCCATTTTTCACAATTTTGGCGTCAATCTGCAGGATCACTTGTGCAGTGTACTATAGTACACATCCGCGTAATCCATTGATTTCATTAATCTTGTAAAAAATATCTCATTTCTTAATCGGAAACTCGCTGGTGCCCAGATTCTATTTTTGGATGGGCACTAGATTAGCAATTCGGCCCTCCATGACACCCTTGCCTGATCAAAAGCCCTTGCTCTTTGTCACCTCCTTTCCGCATAAGGCTGCTTTTCACGGGTGCATGATCACATAAAAAAACGGTTTATGCCGTAAGCGACCTCGCATGAACCACGATGTAGAAGCGAACCTGACAATCTTTTTCAGATGCTTTCCAAACACTTCGGGGGAGATGAACGGCTATTTGGGGTTTAGCAACACGCAATAGAGATGGGCGAGAGATCGGGAGGCGTAAAGCCCAAATAGCCGTTCATGTCGGAGTTGGCTATGAGAAAGCATCTGCAAAAGAATCTCAGGTTCTTGCATGCGAATAAACCGACTTCGTTGGAAGATCGAATTCGGTTGATTCCGCTGAATGGTGAAAATCGCCAGCTGCCGGGAAAGGAAAGAGGGCATGTAGTTGAAACGCAAAAGAATTTTCAGGATGGGTGAG
Organism: uncultured Desulfobacteraceae bacterium; assembly: GCA_964443285.1. Taxonomy (GTDB): domain Bacteria; phylum Desulfobacterota; class DSM-4660; order Desulfatiglandales; family Desulfatiglandaceae; genus CAYUCJ01. The sequence goes on from CAYUCJ010000442.1 coordinate 2,505, forward strand.
TCGTAAACACAACTGAACAGAGGCAGATGCCGGTTCCCGTGGCGATTTAAAGAAAAGGCTAGTGTTTTTTTGATCGATTGTCAAACGATATTTGGCAGGAGACGATAGGGTCGGCAAACCAAAAAAAGGCACCGGGAAGTCGAGAGGAACTTCCCGGCGCCCACTTAACGAGGCCTTTCCTGGAGGTAGAGCTGGTCCACTGTTACACCCACCGGTGGAGCAGGCGCCGTGGTGTCGGGTGGTGTATAGGTTACGGTCAGGGTGTCATTC
>CAYUCJ010000443.1:0-2760 GCA_964443285.1 uncultured Desulfobacteraceae bacterium
AGCTCATCTCCACCGGCATGTCGGTCTTCAGATCTTCAAGATCCACGTCGGTCAGGTCAAACCAGTAACGCCCTCCCCCTTCAAAGTCCACAAAACCGTAAATCGCCGGCGGATTGGGACTGTAGGCCAGGTTGTCACCCGTGTAGGTGAACAGCGATCCTTTTCTCCCTGCAAAACAATACGGTTCCATCTCATCAACGGTTCCGCAATCCGGATTGACGCATACCCTCTGAATGGGGTAGTGGGGCGTTCCACAAGATGTGCATCTGCTGCCGTACAAGCCGAGGACCTGTTTTCTGTTTCTCCAGAGCTCCGAAAGCGCCGTTCTGGCGACGATCTCCCCACGAATACCCTTTTCCGTGGTGAGGAGATCCCGAAAGGCGACGATCTTTTCGTAACTGCGCAATTCCCTTCTTGCCGCCAGGTGTCTGCCGATGCCCCTGCGGGTGTTCCTGAATCCTGTAATCCTGTCTGTGGCCTCAAAAAGGATCACATCGGCGCCGGTGCCGTACCCAACGACCGCGATGCGGTCTCCCGGACCTGCTTCCTCCAGGGCCTTGACGAGGTGCATCAGGGGATCTGCAGTGCCTGCATAGCCTACCTGTCCGGCGAGAGGCATGGCCACTTGTGAATCAGAAAGCCCCAAAACCTTTCCGATTTTCCTGTAATCACCTATATAGAGACAGGGATAGACTACAGTGGAGATCTCGTTTGACTGCACGCCGCACTTCTTTTCGAGTCCCCTCATGGCCTCGACGATGAACCGGGTGTACCCCTCGTCCCTTATGAATCGGTCTTCCCACTGTTGATCGAACGGTATGCCTGTGCCCCTCCAGTGATCCACGAAATCATAGGATACCGAGAAGGACCCGATCATTTCTGCGATCACATCTTCCTGTCCAATCAGTAAAGCCGCCGCGCCATCCCCAAAGATCTCTTCCTGGGCACTCCCGGCCTTTCCGATCCGCATATCGCCGGCGCACACCAGGGCCTCCCTTGCCGAACCGGCATCCACTGCATCCGCTGCGGAAAGGATGGCCGTGGTTCCGGACTTGAGCGTGTCGGCCAAATCCGCCGTCCGGATCTCAGAGCGGCAGTCAAGGGCGGTCGCAATGATCTCAGCGCTCTGTCTTTCCGCATAAGGAGGTGTGGCAGAGGCAAAAAAGACGGCATCTATTTCACTCTTGTCGACCCCCGTCAGGCAGTCAATGCCTGCCGCAACGGCCATGGTCAAGCTGTCTTCATCGTAGTTGGCCACCGCCTTTTCCCCGGGCATGAAGGTGGCCGGGTTCAACCACCCCATGGCCTTGTAAATCAGCTTTCGGTCTATCCTGTACCTTGGAACATATCCGCCATATGAAACAATCCCTGCCATATTACATACCTCCTTTGTCCTTTCACTCCCGTCTCCTTCAGAGAAAAATCAGCAGAACCGGACCTGTTGCACCCATTCCTTTTCCTCGAGAATTTGCGTGATCTCCCGATGGGTCTCTTTGTCTGAAATGGGCTCTACCTCTGAGATCCAATGACCTTGAGCGTTCTTCCCGTTCTTGAATTTCAGAACATACCCCGGGACCAGTGCATACCGGCACCCCCAGACGCCGCAGCACGATGAGTCAACGGCTGCAATACCCACCACATACAGCACCTCTTTCCCGTGGATCCGGAGTTTGCCTTCCTTCTCCAGTTCATACCACCCGGAAATGGATTGAATGCGTTGCTTCAGCTCATGCGTATAACTTATTGTCATCTTTGAACTTCCGCGAAAGCATTTCCCAGTACCAACCTGCCGTGCTGGTTTCGCGTGCGGACGACGTACCTACCTGAATCCATTTTCCATCCCTCGGTAATCAGGATGTCGCCAGGGTAGACCACGTCCAGGAACCGGGAGGAAAACGACTTCAAACAGGAGGGTTCGCTCCCGCATACACTGTGGAGGATAGCCCTTCCGGCAAAGCCAAAGGTGCAAAGCCCGTGGAGGATCGGTCGCTCCACCCCCCCCTTCCCCGCAAAATCCGGATCGACGTGAAGGGGATTCCTGTCGCCGCTCAACCTGTAGAGGACCGCCTGGTCCATTGAAGTGGCGTCCTCCCAGTGAAAATCCGGGCGCTTTCCAGCCGGCGGTTCGATCCTCTCCGTCAAAGGGCCTCTTTCTCCGTCAAAATTGCCCCCGCTTCGGTCCAGGATGACGGCATGGTTTTCAAAAAGCATCTCACCTTTCTCATCACGGGTCTCAAAATGTACGTTCATGATGGCTCCTTTGTCCCCCTTGTCGTAGATGGAGGAGCATTCGACCCATGTCAGGAGGGTCCCTTCGGTGGGAATGGGCCTGTGGAGGACAATCCTGTGCTCACCGTGAAGCACAGCTTGCCAGTTGAGCTTGACCGCTCTTGCAAAAGGGGCGAGTGTCGAAATGAGCGGCATTACGGCAAATGTTGGAAAGACCTTAAGTTCTTTCTCGTAGACGAAATCGAGTTCCCCGACCCCGGCTCCTATACCGAGGGCATAAAGGATCACCGTATCCTCATTGTAGGCAAAAGTGGAGGGGCCCATCTTCTTCCCGATCACTTCCAGATTGAGCGCCATGACTTCTCCTTTCCCTGCCTTTTCCTTTACATTGAAAACCCGCCGCCTACGACCAGGACCTGCCCGGAAACATAGTTAGAAAGTGGAGAGGCAAAGAACAACACGGCCCCTGCCGCCTCTTCCACGGTTCCGGGTCTTCCCATGGGTATCATCTTGTTAAAGATATTTCGCTGG
>CAYUCJ010000444.1:0-2758 GCA_964443285.1 uncultured Desulfobacteraceae bacterium
TAGACCTGAGCCTGGAAATGGAGAGGGGACAGGTGGGTGTCCTCCTGGGTCGGAATGGGGTCGGGAAGAGCACCACCCTAAAGAGTATTATGGGTATTGTCTCTCCGAAGAGCGGTGAGATCTTTTTCAAAGGTCAGTCCCTGGTGGGTTTGTCGCCCTATAAGATCTGCGCCATGGGACTAGGGTATGTGCCCGAAGACAGGCGTATCTTTACCGGTCTCACCATTATGGAAAACCTTGAGGTGGGTAGAAGGCCGGCCCATGAAGGTATTGAAGCATGGACTCCCGAGCGCTTGATTGAACTCTTTCCTAACCTGGCCGAAATAGGGCACCGGCTGGGTGGACAAATCAGTGGGGGCGAGCAGCAGATGCTGACCATTGCGCGCACATTGATGGGCAATCCCGAAATGATTATGCTCGATGAGCCTTCTGAAGGCCTTGCCCCGCTGATCGTGGACAGGTTGTCAGCCATCGTCAAGGAACTCAAGAGGGAAGGTGTTTCCGTGTTGCTGGCTGAACAGAACGTCAAATTTGCCAGGATGGTTGGTGACGTGGCATTTGTTATTGAACGCGGAAGCATTGTTGTCAGGAATGCAGACCTGGGGTCGGCGGACGGATGATATGAGACAGGTCCGGGTCTGTGATTCTTATCCCCAAATCCACCGTCTAATTTGCGCATGATTTACTCCGACGCGGGATTTGGAGACATTCCTGATCACCAGCAAGGGGTCAGATGCAAGGCGCCGAGGAGCGACGACTGAGTCGTATAAACAATACGTCGCAAGGAGGAGCGAGCGAAGGCAACGCCGCAGATGATACCTTGATGGTGGATCAGGGTTATCCTGAAGTGGTTGACAATCTTAGTGCCCTCAGCGTAAAAGGGTTCATATGAAAGCTTTGACATCCATTGAAATTCCGTTCAGGAGGGGTAAGCTTGGCTGAATCCTTGCACCATGAGAGGGGGACTTCAGGAGAAGAAAAAGGTGTGCTGGTGGTAGATGTTCAAGGGGATTTTACGGCCTGGAAGAACGGTTCGCTTGCGGTACCCGGGACGGACAGGTCCTTTGTGAAAAGCATAGGGGACTCCAGCCGGAACCTGTCCCAGGAAGGATATCCTGTCTTCGCAACCCAGGATTGGCACCCGGCCGACCATGTTTCATTTTACACCAACCATCCAGGGAAAGAACCCTTTGATGTGATCGAGGTCGAAGGAAGAAACCAAGTGCTCTGGCCACCCCACTGCGTTCAGGAGACCGAGAACGCCAGGGTACTCGTGAACAACAACCTGTTTCTGGCCATCGTAAGAAAGGGCCAAGATCCAGGATATGACAGCTATTCCGGTTTCCAGGACGACGGGGGGAGAAAGACGGAGCTGGACCGGGTCTTGAAAGGAAAAGGCATAACGAAACTTATCGTTTACGGAATAGCGATTGATTACTGTGTAAAGGCGACGGCCCTGGATGCGATTGAGGCCGGGTACGGGGTTATCGTTATCGAGGCATTGTCAAGGGGGGTAGATCCCGATACTGCGAAGAACGCCCTGGCTGAAATGAGAGCCAGGGGCGTCGTCTTGCTGCCGGAGCTGGATCTGCCGGCGATCAGATCCTTTTGAGTCGGGATTATAATGAAGGGAATACGTATGTCTAAGAAACTCGGATGGATTGGAACAGGTGTCATGGGTTCGGCCATGGCGGGCCACCTTCAGGCAGCGGGCCACGAGCTTTTCGTCTTCAATCGGACCAGGCAAAAGGCCGACGGCCTTGTGAAGAAAGGGGCGCACTGGTGCCCGACACCGGCCGGGGTGGCAAAGGAAGCTGAAATGATATTCACGATCGTCGGTTTTCCGCGCGACGTGGAAAGAGTATACCTGGGTGAGGAGGGTGTCTTTTCAACGCGTGGACCCTGCCGCATCGTCGTGGACATGACTACCAGTACACCCAGCCTCGCAAAGATCCTGGAACAGGAGGCTGAGAAAAAAGGACTCCACAGCCTTGACGCTCCCGTCTCCGGAGGCGATATCGGCGCCAGGGAGGGCACCCTCGCGATCATGGTGGGGGGTAAAAGACCGGTGTTCGAGGAAATGCTGCCCCTGCTGGAGGTCTTTGGGAGCAGGATTTCCTACATGGGCGAAGCCGGGGCCGGACAGCACACAAAGATGGCCAACCAGATCCTCATTGCCGGCACCATGGTGGGTGTGTGCGAATCTCTCCTTTATGCGGAAAGACAGGGCCTCGATCAACAGGCCGTGATCGATATCATCGGTCAGGGAGCGGCGGGTTCCTGGTCCATCAACAATCTGGGACCGCGTATTGTCCGAGGGGACTACAAGAGCGGTTTCTTTGTGGAGCACTTCGTAAAAGACATGGGAATCGCGCTCGAGGAGGCCGCTGCCTTGAACCTGTCTCTTCCCGGACTGGCCCTGGTCCACCAGCTCTATCTGGCCGTAAAAGCACAGGGGCATGCGCGGTCCGCCACCCAGGCGTTGATCCTGGCCCTGAAAGCGTTGAACCAAGGGAGGTAGCCCTCGGTGCCCCTAGAGGAAACAGAATGCTGACCAAGGGCCTTATATTTCTCAAAAAGGATATCTGGCGGATCCAGGCAAAGGATCTGACCAAGGGAAAGTCCTTCCTTCTCAAGCTCCTGAGAATCATCATCCTCACTTTTCGGGGAATAGCCGAAGACAAGATCCAGCTCAGGGCCTCGGCCCTGACCTTCTTTTCCTTGATTTCCTTCGTCCCGGTGGTGGCGATGGCTTTCG
>CAYUCJ010000445.1:0-2753 GCA_964443285.1 uncultured Desulfobacteraceae bacterium
TACAGCAGCAGGTCCTGATTCTGCACTATCTGAACGGAGCACAGGGAGCAGAGGTCGAGGGGGAATGGGTGGCCTACCAGGAGGTGCCGGACGGTAAATTCTATCTTGATGCTTTCCTGAGAAGGGCGAAAATACCCCTTGTCAATGCCTTTGGAAAGCAACCTGACAAGCTGCTTTCCGTTGCAGAGGAAATCTATGGGGCAAAACCCTTTGACCACGGCGACTGTTCCGTGGTGGTCCAGGCCTTTCCGAAGGTTCCGGTTGCCCTCATCCTCTGGGAGGGAGATGACGAGTTCCCGCCCGAGGGAAACCTCCTCTTTGACCGCAGTATCTCGAAGTTCCTGTCAGCGGAAGACATTGCGTGGCTGGCAGGGATGATCATCTATCCCATCATGGGGATGGCCGGAAACTGACAAAATTCTAAACGTTTAGGAGCATGATATGACGACAGAAAAACCCAAAGTGGCCGTGCTGATGGGCAGCACGTCCGACGCTGACATCATGAAAGGGTGCAGTGAACTTTTGACAACTCTGGGGATTTCCCATGAAATAAAGATACTTTCCGCCCATCGAACCCCCGATCAGACGCGGGACTACGCCCTGTCGGCATCCGATCGGGGGATTGAGGTGATTATTGCGGCCGCGGGGTGGGCCGCGCACCTGGCCGGAGTCGTAGCCGCCCACACCTGCCTTCCCGTCATCGGCGTGCCCATCGACTCCTCGCCCCTGAAGGGATTTGACGCCCTCCTGGCCACCGTACAGATGCCTCCGGGGGTCCCCGTGGCGACCATGGCGGTGGGATCGGGGGGCGCCAAAAACGCCGCCGTGCTGGCAGCGGAAATCCTGGGCCTGAAGCATTCCGCCATAGCGGAGAGCCTGCGGGGTTACCGGGAAAAGATCACCCGGGAGGCCCTGGAAAAAGGACGTGCCTTTGAGCAATGATCTTAAGCACTGCAGGAGAGGGGGCTCGCACGGGACAGGAACCGTCGTTAGAGTAAGCAGCACAACGCCTGATGAGGGGTCCATCCGTCAAGCGGTCCGGATCATCCTGGACGGCGGGATAGTTGCCTTCCCCACCGAGTCCTTTTACGGGCTGGGCGTGGATGCCATGCGCGAGGACTCCGTAGCGCTTTTGTTCCGGATCAAGGCGCGGGATCAGGGACAGCCTATCCTGATCCTGATCCCGTCTCTGGAAACCCTGGAGCAATATGCGGCCGCCGTGCCGGGGGTGGCAAGGGAGTTGATGGAGTCTTTCTGGCCGGGTGGACTGACCCTGGTCTTTGAGGCAACCGAACGGGTCCTGCCAGTCCTTACTGGGGGCACAGGCAAGATCGGGGTTCGGCTCTCGAGCCATCCGGTCGCCGCATTGCTGGCTCGTTCCCTGGGCCACCCCATCACCGGGACCAGTGCCAACTTTTCCGGATATCCACCGGCCAGGTCTGCAGGGGAAGTAGCTCGGGGCTTCGGGAAACAGGTGGACCTGATTCTGGACGGCGGCGGGACACCGGAGGGAAAGCCCTCAACCGTTCTGGACGTGACGGCTGACCCGCCCGTGGTCCTGAGGGAAGGCATGATTTCCAGGAGAGACCTCGCAGGATTCATTTCATAGGGGTTAGGTCCACATTACCGTTGACAATTAACCGACCCATTTGATAGGGCTGTCTGTAGTTCCGGGTAAGAGACGGAATCAAGGGATCATGTTTTCGTCCCCACTCCTGATTCCCCAAATTCCAGAAAAATCATATTTGTGAAAAAGTCTGATAACTACAGGGTTGAACGGTTGTTCGCTTTGCGATCCTCGATTTAGATGGGTGGGTCACAAAAATCCTGGTTTCGTCAACACTTAAATAAAGGAGGATGAATGGGTATGAAGAAAATTCTGTTTGTTGGATTGTTGATCGTGGGTTTTTTGATGACCACTGTTCCGGGCAGTTTTGCCGGAACGAGCGCTCTGGACGAGGTCATGGCGGCCGGTGAGATCGTGGTTTCAACCGACGCCAATTATGCGCCGCAGAGTTATTTGAATGACAAGGGTGTTCTGGACGGATTTGACATCAGTGTGGCCAAAGAAGTTGGAAAACGGCTGGGCGTCAAGGTCAAGTTTGTCACCCCGGACTGGGATCTCATCACGGCCGGCAAGTGGAGCAAGCGCTGGGATGTGTCCATCGGCTCGATGACTCCTACAGCTGAACGCAAGAAGGCCCTTTTCTTCACCATGCCCTATTACAGCTCACCCGCCCAGTTTGCGGTGCACGCAGATAACAAGACCATCAAGACGATCGCCGACCTGGCGGGGAAAACCATCGGGGTTGCCGGGGAAACCACCAATGATCGTTATCTGAATCGTAATCTCGTTATCGAAGGTGTAAAGGTGGTGTACCAGGATTGGAAACCCGGAAAAATCAAGGTCTACCCCACCGACGCCAATGAGATCGAGGATCTGGTCCTGGGAGACGGGGTGCGTCTGGATGCCATCTTTACATCCAAGCAGACCGTTGCAGAGGCCATAAGAAATGGCTGCGGCGGTGGTTGCCCGATCAAGATGCTGGGCGATCCGCCCTATTACGAACCCCTCTGTTTCGCCCTGGACAAAAGCCGGGCAGACAGCGAAAGCCTTGTGGCCAAGCTGAGCAAAATCATCCGGTCCATGTATGATGACGGCACTCTGGTAAAGTTGTCCATGAAATATTTTCACACGAATCTCATTCCAAAGCTTTAAGAAAAAGCCGACCAAAAAGGGCTTTCCGCACCCA
>CAYUCJ010000446.1:0-2750 GCA_964443285.1 uncultured Desulfobacteraceae bacterium
GTGAATCCGGATGGGGAAAAGACCGTCGAAAAGGCATTTGAAATGATCGGGGGCCTGTCGAGGATACTCAGGGAAAAATACGGATTGGGTTCTTGACCGGCGCGCGAAGAAGCGATAAAGTAGTTGCCAAGCTGCGAACATCCAAATGATTGACGGAGAAATGAAAAATGGCAAAGAAAATCCTCGTTGCACTTGATTATTCCGAGAATGCCTCCAGGGCGATAGAATTCCTGGCGGACACCTTCAGCCCCGACCATGAAATCCTCCTCTTCAGCGTCATCCCCAACACGGCTACCGTGTGCGACCTTGAGGCGGATACCCTGGTCCCCCATTTCAGTTCGCAACAGAAGGCCTTTTGCCAGTTGGAGGATGAAAAGCGGGTGGCCCTCGGCGTGGCCCTCAAGGATGCGAAAGAGGCCCTCGTGAAGGCGGGATTTGATGAGAATAAAATCGAAGTAAAGGCGAGCGCACAGAAAAAGGGCATCGCCAGGGACATCGTGGCCGAGGCCGATCAGTCAAAGGCGGATATCCTGGTCATGGGGCGACGGGGCATCTCGTCATTCAAGGAATTTTTCCTGGGGAGTGTCTCCCAGAAGGTCCTGCAATTGTCAAAGGACCTGTCCATCCTGCTGGTTCAATAGGAAACGATCCTCACCACTATCGGAGTGTGTCCCTCAGCCATTCATGGATGGGCGACATGTCTTTGAAGCTTGAAAAGGCGTAATCAATGATCGCGCCTGAAAAAAATGCTTTGGGAATCTCCTGTTCCTTCATGGCCGTTAGTCCCTTGTGGAGGAGAAACTCAGCCCTTTCATGGCCGGCATCCAGGCCCCGGGGCACCCGTTTGTAGTGCTTTACGCCGATGAGGTAGCCCTTCCCGGAAACTTCGGCAACTGCGTCCGCCAGTCTCCTTCCGTGGTTTTTGTCGACCACAGCTTCCCGATAACCCTTCAGGTGTTCCGGGCTGAACATGTGCATGCCCGTTCCCAGCATCAGCTTCCCGTCGCCAAAATGGAAATAGAACCCGGAGCATTCCATTCTCTTACGCTTCCCTTCCCAGAACCAGATTCCCAGGTTGGTCTTGTAAGGGCTTTTGTCGTTGCTGAAGCGGATGTCCCGGTTGATCCTGAAAAGGCTCTGGTTGACCTTGGGGATGGCCTGGATGCCGGGGGCAATCGTCCGGAGTTTTTCACCCATATCAAGGACAAAGGCCCTGGCCGGATCCATCACAAAACGTTCATATTCCTTTTTGTGTGCGTCAAACCATTCCTTTTTGTTGTTCTTCTTGAGGTGTTCGAAAAACGTGAGCATCTCTTGGCTGAAACCTTTAAACGATGACATACCCTTCTCCTTCTGCCTTGTCTTCAAGTGGCGATGGGACCCATTTTTTTCACATGAATAGCTTATAATTAGACCGGTCGTCTACAAATGTCAAGGAAAAGATTTCACCTGATCAGGGACCGTCAAAATCGCAGCGTGGGGATGCCGAAGAAGGGATAGTTGCGATCTACGTTGCCTATGCCCAATCCAAGGATTCCGAGGCTGCAGAACATCTGGACGGCATCGAAGAAATCGCTGAAGCCGTAAGGGGCCACATCGTAGTCGGCAAAGGCCATGAAGGGAATTTTCCGTTCGTTCATGAGGTTCTGAAAATGGGTATGGGTAATAACCAGAAACTGGATGCCCTCGGGTCCGCAGCCCGTATCTCCTGCAAGGGCTTTTCGGAACTGAGAGACCGTTTGTTTCAGAAAACCTTCACCCGGCTGGATCTTCGCGAAATAAAAACCTTTCGGCCTCGGAGGCGCCTCCGGGCGGAGGCGGATCATATCCGGTCTGTCAAAATCGATGTATTCGCAATGCCAGGTCTGCTTCGGTTTTCGCTTGCAAGCAAGTTCCCAGGCCAGCTTGCCTGACAGGACGGGATCGGAATGGCCATGACCGTCATCACCAAAGCCGTAAAAGAGGGCCGGGCCGATAAAACCCTCTTCCTTCTCCCGGACGCGAAGAGGCGGCGGCGTCCCGATATTCGAGAAAGCCCCGCTCGGAATCCCCCATTTCATCCTGCGGTCTGCCTTTTTCCATACCCTGATCTGGTTTTCAACGGACAGGATAACCGGTTCTCCAAGGGGCTTTCTGCCTTTAGACAACAGGCTGACCCTTTCGGAGAGTTTGTTTTTTCCCCCTAGCATTTAAATGAACCTCCACAACGTCTGTCCCCCATTGTAAAACAAAATGTCAGCCTGGACCACTATTGATGACTTCGTAAAAAGTCATCATCGTGCCCATGGACGGGCACGCAAATCAATGGGGTGTCTTGCAACCCGTTGATTTGTAAGGAAACCGAAAATCACACTTTTCGGATTCCGTCAGTAAAAAGTCCAGGGACGGACTTTTTACGATTCCATCACTATTGGTTGTTACTCATTGATTCTTGCCATGACTCTCATAATCTTCTGGAGAGTTCAATGGCCTTATGCCTTGCGCCTTTTGTCTTACGCCTCCGGCATATTCCCTTTCGGAAAGGAATGCACCGGCCCTCCCGTTGTGGATCAATGCGCCTCACCATGTGGAAGACACAAGGACCGTGGTCAAGGGATACAACAATCTTTGGTTTTTTTCCACTTGACAGGAATCAAAAAAGAATATATATGAACATATACTCAGGTATAAAGAAGGCTCAACATGACTGACGAAAAGATCGCGATAGATGAGTTGTGTGACGTCCGATGCGTCCACACGGAACGTGTGGG
>CAYUCJ010000447.1:0-2740 GCA_964443285.1 uncultured Desulfobacteraceae bacterium
TATGGGGTTCCTGTTTCTTGTTTGTGGGGGCTGTTGCCCTGTCTCTGGGGATAAGCGGTTTTCTGCTCGGCATGCGAGGAAACTCGCCTGTGGGAGGCATAGCACTTCTCTTCAAGGGAGCCTTCGGCTCCCGCTGGGCCCTGGAAGACAGCCTGATCAAGACCATCCCCATATTCCTGTGCTCTCTGGGTGTTGCCGTCACCTTTCGTCTCCAGATCTGGAATATCGGCGCTGAAGGCCAGTTCGCTCTGGGGGCTGTGGGGGCGACCTGGCTTCCCCTGCAATTCCCTGGGCTTCCAACCGCTCTGATGCTCCCGGGTATGCTTCTGATCGCCATGTTCACCGGTGGTATCTGGGGGATGATTCCGGCTGTGTTAAAGAACAGGATTCGGGCAAATGAAATTATCGTAACCTTGATGTTCAACTATCTGGGGATCCTGTTCCTGGAGTATCTGGTCTATGGCCCCTGGAAAGATCCGGTGAGCTTCGGGTTTCCCATGACCAAACAGTTTTCTTCCAACGCCGTGGTGGGAATGATCGGCCACACCAGGGTCAACTGGGGCATTGTTCTCTGCTTTCTATTCGGGCTGGCAGTGTGGGTCTTTCTTCGCTATTCTCGGCTGGGCTTTGAACTCAAGGCAAGCGGGGAAAATGTGAAGGCTGCCAAATATGCCGGACTTCCTTACGAGAGGCTGGTCATACTGGTGATGGTTTTCAGCGGAGCCATGGCAGGATGCGCCGGTTTTCTGGAAGCCTCCGCCAATTTGAACAGGCTTCAACCCAGTATCATGGTCGGTTACGGCTACACAGCCATCGTGGTGGCCTGGCTGGCGCAACTGAACCCTCTCTATATCGGCATTGCTTCCTATCTCCTGGCGGGTCTCAAGGTCGGCGTGGAAAACATCCAGCTCGAATTGGGGGTACCTGCAGCGTTCGGCGGACTCATGGAAGGGCTGATCCTCTTGACCGTGCTCGCGGGCGCCTTCTTCACGAAGTACAGAATCTCCATCAGGAGAAAGACATGAATGTGGATATCCTGCTTCCGCTGATGGCTGCTGCCGTACAATCCGGAACGCCCATACTGTATGCCACCCTTGGGGAGATTCTGACGGAGAAATCAGGTGTCCTCAACCTGGGGGTGGAAGGCATGATGATGGTTGGCGCTCTGGGCGGATTTCTGGCAGCCCACTACACCGGGAGCCCCTTTCTCGGCTTCCTGACAGCAGGTCTTTTCGGTGCACTCGTTGCCGTGATCCATGGCTCCGTGTGCCTGGTATTTCAAGGAAATCAAGTCGTTTCAGGCCTTGCACTCACCATCCTCGGCACCAACCTGGCGAACTATCTCGGCACTCCCCATGTGGGGCGCGCGGCACCCGGATTTCATAGTGTGGTGATTCCCTACCTGGCAGAGATCCCGCTGCTGGGGCCCGTCCTCTTCAGACAGGATCTTCTGGTTTATATTTCCTATTTCATGCCGATCTTGGCGTGGCTTTTCCTGAAATACACCAGATGGGGGCTGGGGCTCCGGGCGGTGGGCGAAAATCCGGACGCAGGTTCGGCAGCCGGTCTGGGGGCCCTGGGCTACCGTTGGGCAGGAATTCTTACGGGTGGTTTTCTGGTGGGCCTGGGGGGCGGATACCTTTCCCTGGCCTACACCCATTTGTGGACAAACGGCCTGAGTGCCGGGCGCGGATGGATTGCCGTAGCCCTCGTGATCTTCGCGTTCTGGCGTCCGGGACGGGCGGTTGTGGGAGCCTACCTCTTCGGAGGCGTTATGGCTTTTCAACTGCGACTCCAGGCAACAGGAACGAACCTGCCGTCATCCCTTCTCCTGATGCTGCCCTATGGCCTGACCGTTCTCGTTCTTGTATTTTCTTCCTGGAGAGGAAGAGGGACGGAGGCCCCTGCGATGCTCGGTGTAAACATGGAACCAATGGACTGAAGGAGGATTCATATGAGAGCTACCCAGAATCGTTACACAAAGACCTATCCCATCAGCTGGGAGCAACTCCACAGGGATTCAAAGGCCCTCGCGTGGAGACTGCTGGACGGGGATTTCTTCAAGGGAATCATCGCCGTAACCCGGGGAGGACTGGTCCCGGCCGCGATCATCGCACGCGAGTTGGAGATCCATCTGGTGGACACGGTCTGCGTGGCCAGCTATGACTGGCAGGACCAGGCCGGTGAAATTGAGATCCTCAAACCCATTGAGAGCGATGGTCGAGGCTGGCTCATTATCGATGATCTTGTAGACACCGGAAGGACTGCCAGGTCCGTAAGAAACATGCTGCCCAAGGCCCATTTTGCCACCGTGTATGCGAAACCTGAAGGCAGACCTCTGGTAGATACCTACATTACGGAAGTCAGCCAGGACACCTGGATCCTATTCCCCTGGGACTCGGAATCCCAATTCGTACAACCCATTGTCGGGCGAAAATACGAGGGCAGATGAACGAAGCCGATTACCCTCTCATAAAACTCGAAGCCATAAGCAAATCCTTCGGCCCCGTCATGGCAAACAGGGAAATATCGCTCGACATCAGGTCCGGCAGAATCAAGGCGCTGCTCGGGGAAAACGGTGCAGGAAAGAGTACCCTGATGAGTGTCCTTGCGGGCCGTATTCGGCCTGACAGCGGCCAGATCTTTGTGGCTGGCGAGGCAAAAAGGAACTATTCCATCCAGACGGCCATTAAGGCCGGTATCGGCATGGTTTACCAGCACTTCATGCTGGTGGAGGCCA
>CAYUCJ010000448.1:0-2716 GCA_964443285.1 uncultured Desulfobacteraceae bacterium
CCGCTCAAAGTCCGGGATCTTCGACTTGATCTCGAACAAACTGTCTCATTTATGGATGGGCACAAGTTAAGTCTCGGGTGGTCGCACAAAAGGTTTGGTTTTGTAAGTAAATTCTGCTAAGCATACGAATTCGATGGAAAGTCTGCGGAGGAGGGAAAGTGCGTCATGAATACAATCAAGCGAACTTTTTTGGTCACGGGGGCGGCGGGGTTTATCGGATTTCACGTTGCTCGCCGACTGCTTGAACGTGGGGATCGGGTCGTGGGGATTGATAACCTGAACCCCTATTACGATGTCCATTTAAAGAAAGCCAGACTCCAGATCCTGAATAAGAATGAAGATTTTCTGTTTTATCAGAAAGATATCCAGGATTTCGATGCCATGAGAGAGATATTTGAAAGCCATAGCCCTCGCGTTATCTGTAATTTGGCGGCCCAGGCGGGGGTGCGGCATTCTCTAAAGGACCCTTTTTCCTACCAGAAGAGCAACCTCGAGGGATTTCTGAATCTGCTGGAGCTGGCCAGGGCCCATGGCGTCGAAAATTTTGTGTATGCCTCGTCCTCGTCGGTTTACGGTGATAACAAGAAGGTGCCGTTCAGCGTCGAAGACCGTGTGGATACACCCGTCTCCCTCTATGCGGCGACCAAGAAGGCCAATGAACTGATGGCCTACGCCTACAGCCATCTCTACGGGATCCCCTGCACGGGACTGCGGTACTTTACGGTCTACGGCCCTTGGGGTCGGCCGGATATGGCCCTCTTTCTCTTTACCGAAGCCATTTTGAAGCGCAGACCCATCAATGTGTATAATTTTGGAAAAATGAGACGCGATTTTACTTATATAGATGATATTGCAGAGGGTACACTCAAGGCTCTGGACAGACCGGTTCCCTATGATCTGTTTAATCTTGGAAATTCCAATTCCGTTGAACTCATGGATTTCATCAGAACACTGGAAAAGGAGCTGGGCCGGGAAGCAGAAAAAAATATGATGCCCATACAGCCCGGGGATGTACCTGAGACCTCGGCCGATATAGAAAAATCCAGGGTTGTGCTGGGGTTCAAGCCGGAAACGTCTATTGAAGAGGGGATTAGGAATTTTGTGGCATGGTACAGGGAGTACTATGGCGTTGCCTGAGGTGCACACCTCCTTCGCGTGATGTGGCTATAGCCTGTCAAGGCTCATGGGGGTATTTGGCTGTCGGTGAAGGGCAGACTATGCGTTTCGACGCTCTGCTCTGAGTCGGTCCATTTTTTCCCCAAGAATTCTGGTGTACCGGGCCAAGTCTCGAGCGCTTTGAAATCGGTGGTTCGGATCCTTTGCCAGTGCCTTGGCAATCAATTGTTCGCAGGGCTTGATCACGCGCGGGTTGATTTCCTTGGGGGAGGGGTGCTTTGCCTGGGTAATCTGGTAGAAGAGTTCAGTCAGGGTCTTGCCCTTGAAGGGAAGCTCCCCGGTCAGGAGTTGAAAGAAGACAACACCCAGTGAAAAGATGTCCGAGCGGCCATCTATTTCCCGGCCGTTGATCTGCTCCGGGGACATGTAATTCGGTGTCCCCAGGACAATACCTGTCCGCGTCTGTGAGCTGGAGATGGCCTTTGCGATGCCGAAGTCGGTGACCTTGATGCCTCTTTTGTCCAGCACCATGATGTTGGCGGGCTTGATGTCCCTGTGAATAACCCCTTGCTGGTGCGCGTAATCCAGGGCATCGGCCGTGTCAGTGATAATCTTCAGTACCTTTCTCAAGTTCAGCAGGGTATCTTTCTGGCAGAAGTGCTCCAGGTCCTTCCCTTTCAGGAGCTCCATGGCCATATAGGTCAATTCATAGTCCTCGCCCACGTCGAAGATGGAAATGATAGAGGGGTGGGAAAGCTTGCCGGCGAGTTCCGCTTCCTTGAAGAAACGTTCCTTGACCTCTTTGATCTTTTGGTCCTCGAATTCATCCGAGAACCTGATGGTCTTGATGGCCACCATCCGGTTGATTTTCGGATCCCGCGCCTTGTAGACCATCCCCATGGCACCCTGCCCCAATTCCCCCACTATTTCATATCTGCCGACAGTGGGTTTTGTTTCCAGATCATCGGAGACGACGATTTTTGCATCGCTTTTCTTCTTGAAGCTGGAAATGGCGGTCTCGCCGGCGAGTTTTTTCAATTTGGGTACGCGGGAGTCCAGGTCTCGAAAATCACCGCCTTCCTTCATGATGTATTCGTAAACGGCGATGGCCTTGGTCACCATCCGCTTCCGTTCAAAATCAAGCCCGAGATTGTAGAACACGTCTTTCATGGGCGCATCCATCGGGCATTTGCGGAATTTTTCAAAGGCCAGATCCAGAAGCCCCTGGCTCTGAAAACTGAGACCAAGCATACGTTCCGTCTCCAGGCTTTCCTTGGAAGTTCGTTCCATTGAGCGCTCTCGAACCACGAAGTCTTTTGCCATGAAGACCAGGCAGACGGAAAGCAGGGAAAGGGAGATATAGGTGATCTTGAACCAGACACCAAAGGTGATAAAAAGGATGATACTCGCGACGAACAGCAGGAAAATCAGCGAGAGGATCAAGGCGGTCTGGGCCAGGTAGTTCAGGCGCGGCAGGGAAAAAAAGGCTAAAGCCCCCATCAGACAGATGAGAAGGACCTCCAGGTAGGGCATTGCCTGGGGGCGCTTCAGGTACCTGCCGTTCATCAGGTCGTCAATGACATTGGCAGTCAGTTCGACC